>JAEURX010000001.1 GCA_016788885.1 Nitrospira sp.
CGCACGACCACGGTGACTGCTACCATTCATTTGGGGAAATAAGCGAAGGCTCAACTTACTGGATGGGCCGTGAAACTGTCAAGAGAACGGCGACACAATCCGACCGGATACCGGCCGACCGGTGCTTGACTTAGTGGAGTTTCCTGCCCTACTATCCGCCCCATGTCGAACGGACCGACCACCCTCACACTCCACAGCATGGCCGATGTCTGGGATGTGTATCGTGAAGAACTCGAGGGGGTCGAGGATCAGATCCGGAAGAATCTCGACTCCAGCGTCGCCCTGGTTAATACCGTCGCTGCGCATATTCTGAATAGCGGCGGCAAACGGGTCCGCCCCCTCTTCGTGCTTCTCAGCGCTCACCTCTGCGGATACGCCGGTCAGGATCATCAAGCACTCGGCAGTCTGGTGGAATTCATCCATACCGCGACCCTGTTGCACGACGACGTCGTCGATGACGCCGATCTGCGCCGAGGCCGCCGTACCGCGAGCAAAGTCTGGGGCAACCAAATCAGCATTCTCGTCGGCGACTATCTCTATTCTCGCGCGATCTGCCAGATCGTCGACTTCCGCAACCAGGGCATCAACGAAGCCCTCTCGGAAGCCTGCCGGAAGATGGCCGAGGGCGAGGTCCTGCAGCTCTACTACAACGGCAATCCGCTGATGCCGGAGCCGGAATATCTCCGCATCATCGAACATAAAACCGCTGGGCTGATTGCGGCATCTTGCAAGATCGGCGCAATCGTGGCCGGAGCCACGGAAGAGTTACAGGAGGCGCTGTTCCGGTTCGGACAGCGGCTGGGCATCGCATTCCAACTGGCGGACGATACACTGGACTATACCGCCAACGGTGAGCATTTGGGCAAGACCCTTGGGCAGGACCTTCGGCAAGGCAAAGCGACACTGCCGTTGTTGCATCTCTTGCAGCACTGCTCGGAGCCGGACCGGCAGTTGATCAAAGACCGCATGGAAACCAGGACCTTGACCGACGAGGAACTCCGCCGCATCGTGGCCTTGATGCAGGAGTACGGGTCCATCGCCTACGCCATGGAACGGGCGCACGCATTTGTCGCCGCCGCCAAACGCGATCTCGATCTGTTCCACGACAACACCGCCAAGCGCGCCCTGTCCATCGCCGCCGACTATATGGTGACTCGCGACCGCTGAGTTGCCGCCGGCTGGATTCACAACGCCCACGCTCTGCTGACCGTACGTAGCCGTTCAGCGCCGGCGTCCATTCGCCGCCGGACGAACGGAGAGGGACAGTTGACCGCTCACTCTCTACAGCCAGTTGTGTGCACCGCGCGCACGCGAGAAAAGGATAGGAACCCGCATGGCACATATCATCCCCTTTCACGGCACCCTCTATAATCCGTCAACGGTCGGCGACGTCCGGCAGGTGGTCGCACCACCCTACGACATCATTGACAGTACACTGCAAAAGACGTTGTATGATCGCCATCCGAACAACGTGATCCGGCTGGAACTCGGCTACGAACAACCGGGCGACACGCCGGCAAGCAACAAATACACTCGCGCTGCTGGCGCGCTCAACGACTGGCTAAAAGCCGGGGCTCTCCGCAAGGATTCCCAGCCGTCCGTCTACTATCACACCATCGAATACCGGCCGCCCTATTCGGCGCCCGGGACGCCGACCAAGGTCTTCAAAGGATTTCTGTCCACGGTAGAGCTTGAGGAATTCGGATCGGGGAAAATTTACCCGCACGAAAACACCCGCGCCGCGGCGAAAACCGATCGGCTGAATCTCCTCGAAGCCTGCCGCGCCAACTTCAGCGCGATCATTTCATTGTATTCGGATCCCCAGAATGACGTGCTCGCCCTGCTCGAACAGTCGATCGGTGCGGAGAAACCGCGCATCGATTTTCAGGATGACGAAGGTTTCCGGCAACGGCTGTGGAGCGTCACCGATGCGAACGTGCTCGCAAAGGTCGTCCAGATCATGAACATGAAACAACTGTTTATCGCCGATGGCCATCATCGCTACGAAACGGCCCTCAACTATCGCCGCGCCAGACGGCAACAGGCAGGCGCGGCCACCTCACCGCAACCTTACGACAACGTGCTGATGCTGTTCGCCAGCCTGGAGGACAAGGGCCTGACCGTGCTGCCGACCCACCGCGTCCTGACGACACCGGTTCCCGCACCGAAGGATCTGCTGGGGAAGTTTGAGCCGGTATTCGACGTCACCGCGCTTCCCTTCCAAGCGGGCAATGAATCGCAGGTGCGCGCGCAGTTCATCGAACGGCTGCGCAACCAAGGGCAGTCCGTGCCGATGTTCGGACTCGCCCTGAAGAACGATTCAAACTATTACCTGCTAACCCTGCGGGCCTCCCATCGCCCTACGGCATCGACCTCGCCGCGTGATCGCCTGGATGTCTCGCTGCTTCAACAGCATGTGGTCTCCACCCTCTGCCCCACACAGCAGACACAGGAAGCAATACGGTATTCGAAGGATGACCACGAAGCCTTGGATTGGGTGCGGCAGGGCACCGGGACGGCCGCCCTCTTGCTCAATCCGACCAAAGTGGCCGAAGTCAAAGCCGTCGCCTCGGCGGGCGAGCGGATGCCGCACAAGTCGACCTATTTCTTCCCCAAACCGCTCACGGGCCTGGTCATGAATGTGATGGAGGGGTAACTCGCAGCCCTCGCCCTTCTCACTCGTAACACGATGACGAAAGCTAAGGTACTCATAGTCGACGACGATCAGGACATCGTGACGATGTTGCAGGATCGCCTCGACGCCGGCGGGTATCGGACCCTGACGGCCGCCGATGGTCAACGCGGCATCGAGCTCATCGAACAGGAATCCCCCAACCTCGTCCTGCTTGATCTCTACCTGCCCCGCCTCAAGGGCATGGACGTGCTCAAACGCATGGCGCAAAACAAGCAATGCGAGGACATCCCCGTGATCGTCATGACGGCTGCCGGAACCATCCCCGACGCAGTCGAAGCGATGCGCCATGGAGCCTACGATTTCCTGACCAAGCCGCTGGAAAAGGACCACCTACTGATCGTCATTCAGAAAGCGCTGGAACGAGACTCGCTCAAACGGCAGGTGGCCGCGCTCAAGTCGGACGTGCAGAACCGCTACGCCACCATCGTCGGAGACAGTCCAAAGATCAGGGGCATCATTGAATCGGCCCAGCGCGCCGCGAACTCGGATGCCAGCATCCTTCTGCTCGGAGAAAGCGGAACCGGCAAAGAACTCTTTGCGCGCTCCATCCACCAATGGAGCCCGCGCCAAGGCATGCCGATGGTGGTCATCAATTGCGTCGCGCTCACGGAAACGCTGCTGGAAAATGAACTCTTCGGCCACGAACGCGGCGCGTTCACCAGCGCCGACCGCTTGCAGAAGGGCAAGCTCGAGATGGCAGACGGCGGAACCGTCTTCCTGGACGAGATCGGCGACATGCCGTTGCCCTTGCAAGCCAAACTCCTGCGCGTACTGCAGGACAAGGAATTCCAACGGGTCGGTGGCACACGATCGATTTCCGTGAATATCCGATTTGTCGCCGCCACGAACAAAGACTTACGGCAGGCCGTGAAAGCGGGGCAGTTCAGGGAAGATCTGTTCTTCCGGCTCAATGTCGTCAGCTTTACGCTGCCGCCGTTACGGGAACGAAGCGAAGACATCGTGGGACTCGCGGAGTTTTTCCTCAAACGGCACGCCTACGAGGCCAAACGCCCCGGTGTGACGCTAAGCCCCGCGGCCAGGGCCGCGCTGACGCACTATTCCTGGCCCGGCAACATCCGCGAACTCGACAATGTCCTCTCACGCGCAGTCGTGCTGAGCCCGAATGACGTGATCGAGCCGGAATTTCTGGCCCTGACTCCCGAGGACGCGGCAGGTAAGGGCGGAGCAGATCATGCGCTGCCGTACATGAATCTCACCTACCATGAATCCATGGAAGCTCATAGCGCCTATATCATCGACCGGGCACTGGAAAAAGCGGCGGGCAATCAGACGAAGGCAGCGGAGTTTCTGGACCTGCAGCGAACGTATCTGGCGCGATTGATTAAGCAGCGCAAGCCTACTGCCGCCGAGTAGCCACTCCGGAGGCTGAAAAAGCCCGCCAGCTTCGTTCTCGCATCGCTCCGAAGCTCAACGTACCACAAGGGTACGCCTCGCCTCCTCGCATTGCTGCGGCCTTGCTGGACGAACTTTTTGAGCCTCCGGTTATCGTGAAAAACCAACCTTTCGAGCAGACAGACTGAGTCGTCCCGCCGCCGCGTCCTGCTCAACTTGTGCATACCGCTCTGGCGTTCCCACGTCGCTCCAAAAGCCATCGAAGTCGAAGCCCACGATTCGCTCCCCCTCCTGAATGCCCTGCACATAGGCATCGATGATCGAACATTCCTCGCCAGCAGGCAGGTACTTCAACAGCCGCGGATGGAGAATGTGGATACCCGCAAACATGCGCGCGGCCGTGGCGGTTGGTTCGGAGAGTCCGCGCCCCGTGATCCGCACTACTTCGGCGCGATCCGTCACTTCCACCAGTCCCCAGCGGGCTGCCTCAGGATCCTTGCGCAACACCAGAGTCGCAGCCGCCTGTTGCTCACGGTGGAACCTCATCAGTGCGCCGAGATCCAACTCAAACAAGGTATCACCATTCAGAATCAGCACCGGTTCACCGTTGAAGTGCGGCTCGGCCTGCTTGATTCCACCGCCCGTACCGAGAATGACCGGCTCGTGAGAATAGACGATTCGCATCCCGAACGCCCCACCGTCGCCCAGCGCCTGTGAAATCATCGTGCCGAGATGATGGAGGTTGATGACGACATCACGAATGCCATGCCGCTTCAGGAGCAGCAGATTCCAGACGATCATCGGCGTGCCGGCGACCGGGAGAAGCGGTTTCGGGGTGGTATCGGTGAGCGGCCGCAAGCGAGTGCCCAGGCCCGCGGCGAGGATCATCGCCTTCATACCGACCAGGCGTGAAAAGCGAAATGTGGAAGGGGGATCACGTGGTACGTTTTTCGTCTTAGGATGATTGCAGTTCGGCCACGTACGGCGCGAGATGCTGCCGGAGTGTGCCCAACTCGGGATATTTCGAAAGGTTCCGTCTGACGTAACCCAGCACTCGTGGAATATCGGCAAGAAACTTCGGGTTGTGTTTGACCCGATCAATATACACGAACCGGCCGGCGGCTTTGAGATTGCGCTGGATACTGGTCAGATCGAACAGACGGCGAAAGGCCGCGCGGTCACCAACCTTCACTCCCAGGCCCGCAAGGCGATCGAGAAAGTGCTCGACCAGTGCATCCACGACCGCATCATCCAATTCGATATACGCGTCCTTCAGTAGCGAGGCCAGATCATACGTGGCTGGCCCCATGAGTGCGTCCTGAAAATCGATGATGCCCATGCGCGATCCATCGACCATGAGGTTGCGGGAATGGTAATCGCGATGGACGAACACCTGCGGCTGTCCCGCGAGCAATTCGGCAATACGCTGAAATGCCGCGCGCACAGCCGCATCGTCCGCCGGCTTCATCGGTTGCCCCACACGGGCGGTAATGCCGTATTCGAGAAAGTGGTCGAATTCCCACATCAAGAGCGGCACATCGAAGCGCCGGTGGAACGCAATACAGCCCGGAGCTGGCGGTGTGGTGCCTTTGACTTGGAGAAGAGCCAGTTGATCGATCGCCTGGCGATACAAGGCCTCGAGCCTGGCACGGTCTTCGTGACGACAGGCTTCCGCCAACGTCAGGTCCCCGAAGTCTTCGAGATACAGCAGCCCGGCTTCGCGATCAAAGTAGTGCAATGTGGGAACGGTGACACCGGTCCGTTGCAGATGGGTCAACACATTGGTGAACGGCAATTCTGCGATCTGAGCAGACGCGCCGCTCACCGCCTCTTCGGATTTCTTGAATCCTTCCGGGTCGGCAAGCTGCATGAGAATCAGCGCCGAGGGCGTACCCTTCAGAGCAATGCGGAAATACCGGCGATTGGACGCATCACCGGCCAGCGCGCTGAGTGCGGTCATCTCACCACAAAAGGGCAATCGAGTGGCAACCGTCTGGGCGATACGTTCAGGATCAGGGGGAGCGAGCGGTGCCGCGGGCGCGGTTGGATTTGTCGTGGTCATACGATCGGCATTATAGCCAAACCCTCCCGAACTGCCAGCAGAAACTCACCTCCTGCAACATCTGCTGCACCCTCCGACACCGGCACAGCCCTCAGACGGTTGTCAGCCCTGCCCCAAGCCGCTATGCTGAGGCATCCAGCAAGGAGGCCCCATGCACTACGTTCACCTCGGCCGCTCCGGTTTGCGCGTCAGTCGCCTCTGCCTCGGCACCATGAATTTCGGCCCTCACACGTCAGAGCCCGACAGCTTTCAGATCATGGATCGCGCCCTCGACCTCGGCATCAATTTTTTCGACAGCGCCAATGTGTATGGCTGGAAGGTCGGAGAAGGCGTGACGGAACAGATTGTCGGCCGCTGGCTGGCTCAGGGCGGCGGTCGGCGTGAGAAGGTCGTGCTGGCCACCAAGGTGTATGGCCGCATGGGCGATTGGCCCAATCAATCGCGCCTCTCGGCGCGGCACATCAAACATGCTTGCGAGGGCAGCCTGCGGCGGCTGAACACCGACTATATTGACCTCTATCAGATGCACCATATCGATCGCGACTGTCCCTGGGAAGAAATCTGGCAGGCCATGGAGCAAATGTGCCGGGAAGGCAAAGTCCTCTACATCGGCAGCAGCAATTTTGCCGGCTGGCACATCGCCCAAGCGCAGGAGTTAGCACGATCACGCCATTTTCTCGGACTTATTTCTGAACAGAGCCTCTACAATCTCTTGGAGCGAACTGTCGAACTGGAAGTGATTCCGGCCTGTCAGGCTTACGGTATCGGTATCATTCCTTGGAGTCCCCTCGCTCGAGGCCTGCTGGGCGGCGCCTTGAGCCCGAGCACGAGCGGTCGCCGGGCGGAAGAGGACGTGCAAAAGGAGATAGCCACACATCGCCCTAAACTCGAAGCCTATGAGCAGTTCTGCCGGCGACATCAACTCGCGCCCGCAGCCGTGGCTCTGGCTTGGCTGCTGCACCAACCGGCCGTAACGGCCCCCATCATCGGCCCACGGACGACGGAACAGTTGACCAGCGCCGTGCAGAGCCTCGATCTTTCCCTCAGTCCAGAACAATGTCGGGAGTTGGAACAGATCTTCCCCGGCCCCGGCGGTGCGGCGCCAGAAGCTTATGCCTGGTAGTTATTCAACTGCAGCAACCGTAGGCGGAAGAAATTGCCGCCATGCTTTCGCAGGCAACCAACCGACCAGGAGAGAGTGAAGCGTGCTCCCCCAGTTCCATGCATCACGATCGCGCCTCCTGACTTGCCCTTTTAGCAGCGCCGTCAGCCACGACACATCTTCATCAAACAGGCCTGCACATCTCCTCCCTCCCCCTCCGCTCCAGGCATCCTCCTTGCGTATTCATCGACCCGTCCTACCCACCACCGCCACCAGCAGGAGGTCCCCATGTCGCCACACCTCACTCACGCCAAGCCAGGCGCAGGGATCGCCGCTTCCCCTGCCACCAAACCCGCCAATCTGATCTGTTCACACTGTCAAGGACACCTCGTCGCCGACCTGTATATTGACACCGTCGATGCGGGAGGCCACGTCTGGATCCGTGCGCTTCGATGCGTGCGATGTGGGAACGTCGAGGAAGCCGGGCGAACGGGGCTGGCCTCACAGACTCATGCAGGGAAAGGCGTCTGGAAACGAGAAGGAACAGCGCGGAAAGGACTGGATGACGAAATGATTGTGCTAGGAACGTGATCGTGCCCGGGCTTTCGCCCCATCGCATCGCTCCACCAGCGACCACCCCCAGCCCCCCAGGGTACCTCCCACCGTGTCGGCCACCAGATCGAGAAGATCCGCCTCGCGAAATGGCACAAACAGTTGATGGGTCTCGTCACTGAGACCGTACAGGGCCGCTCCGACCGCCGCCGCCAGCAACGCTCGCCGCGACAGCCATTCCCCCGCCGCATGACGACAGGCGCGGTATAACAATCCCCCCAACACACTGTACTCGAAGAGGTGGAGGACCTTGTCGGAAACTTTTTGCAGGAACGAGGCGAGGGATTCCGGCGGACTCGAGAGAGACGATCCGAAAAAAATCAGCCCTGCGTATACCGCCACCGGCCCCCAATATTGCAGGAGCGACATCGGCGTCACGAGCGCTCCCGTTCGGAGGTCGGAGGAAAGCGTCTGATCAGAGGCCATCGTGACGTCGTTTCTCAGTCATACATTGATTCGTTCTGACACAACCACTGACGATGCGCAATGATGGATGGGACTCATTTCGATCTTGCCGTTTCGTTGCAACCCTTATACCCCTATGACATACTGCCCCTGAGTCTGCAAGAAACTTCCCGATGAAAACCATTCAGCTCTGTTTTCTCTGGCATATGCATCAACCGTACTACACGGACCCGCTCACGGGGTCCGCGAGTATGCCTTGGGTCCGCCTGCACGCGACGAAGGCCTACTACGACATGGCGTTCCTGCTCGATCGGTTTCCGCAGGCCCGTTCGACGTTCAACTTTACCCCGTCCCTCCTGCTCCAATTGGAAGAGTTTTCCGCCGGCCGCGTGCGGGATCTCTTCCTGGAACATGCGCAACGTCCCGCAGCTGAGCTCACGCCAACGGAAAAGGCCTTCCTCATCCGCCACTTCTTTTCGGCCAACTGGGCCACCATGGTGCGCCCCTTTCCCCGCTACCAAGAATTACTGGTGAAACGCGGCCTCGATGTCCGGGGACAGGATTTGGAGCGTCTGGCGAAACAATTCTCCACGCAGGAGTTGCTCGACCTGCAGGTCTGGCACAACCTAGCCTGGTTCGGATATGGCAGCGTCGAACGGTTTCCGCGCCTCGCGGAACTGCGCGCAAAAAACAGGGGGTTCACCGAAGAGGACAAGCAGGACGTGCTGGCCTTGCAGCAAACGGCCATCCGGCAGATCATCCCCATGTACCGCGCACTGCAAGACCGTGAACAGATCGAATTGACGACCACACCGTTTTTCCACCCGATTCTTCCCCTGGTCATCGATTCGGAATTCACGCGCCGCGCCAGACCGGACCTTCCGCTGCCGGCACGGTTTCACGCCCCGGCCGATGCGGAAGCACAGGTGCGGCGCGCGGTCGAATACCATACGCAGATATTCGGGCGGGCACCGGTCGGGCTCTGGCCGTCGGAAGGGTCGGTCTGTCCAGAGGTCTTGCCGATCGTGAGCACAGCCGGCATCCGCTGGCTCGCGACGGACGAAGGCATTCTCTATCGCTCGCTGCAGATGGCAGGCCAGGCCTGGAACCGTCACTACCATCTGTACCAGCCCTACAAGGTCGGCACCGACGCCCAGCCCCTGTCGATGCTGTTTCGTGATCGCGAGATCTCAGACGCCTTCGGATTCGTTTATCACAAGACCACCCCTGAATCCGCCGCCGACGACGTGCTGCGCCGGATTCGCAGCCTTGCCTTTGACATCCCGCTCGACAAGGGGATCATCGGAGTGATTCTCGACGGCGAAAATCCCTGGGAGCACTACCATGATGGGGGGGAACGATTTCTCTCGCTGCTGTTTCAGGCCTTCGAGCCGGATGGCCTGCACATCGGCCAAGGGGTTTGCGTGCGCCTGAATACGGTGGCTCGCGCCATGGACACGGCCCCGCCAAGCCAACACCTCGCCCAGTTACATTCCGGCTCCTGGATCAATCAGGACTTCAAAATCTGGATCGGCCACCAGGAAGATAACCGCGGTTGGGATCTGCTGCAGCATACCCGGGCCCGGCTGGTCGAGCTCACACCGTCCCTTCCCCCCGATCGGGCGAAGGCGGCGTGGGACGAGTTGTATGCAGCAGAAGGAAGCGACTGGTTCTGGTGGTACGGCGACGATTTCGACACAGACTACAAACAAGAGTTCGACCGGCTGTTCCGGACCCACCTGCGGAATGTCTGGACCTATGCCGGCATGGCGCCGCCGGAAATTTTGAATCAGCCGCTGGTCGAAGCCCGCACGCCGCAAGGGTTGGATCTGGTGCATCTGCCGCTGGCCCTCATCACCCCGACGTTGGACGGTCTGGCATCGAATTTTTTCGAGTGGCGCGGCGCCGGCAGCATCAACCCGACACCTCCGCTAGGCGCGATGTGGAAATCCGAAGGGTTGTTCACCGCGATTCTCTTCGGATTCGACCGGGAGCATCTGTATCTTCGACTGGATCTGGATGAAGGATCGGCCCCACGCCAAGAGCACTGCACGGCAGATTTGTACATCGGGTCCGGAATCCAGCAGTATCGACTCTCCTTTCCTTTATCAGCCACCGGCGCCGACACGTTTTTGCTGGCACGGGCGGACGAGTCCGGCACCTATCGCGATGTCGGGGACTACAGCACAATCTGCCGGCGTAAGATTCTGGAGCTGGGGGTGCCGTTTAAAGACCTCGATATTGAAGTCGGCACGGAATTGCGGTTGACGCTGACCGTGTTGGAGCATGGTATGGAAATCGGGCGATATCCCCATCACGGCCCGGCGACCTTCAATCGACCGGGTGACGATTTTGAATCGACCATGTGGCGGGTCTAGCCGCCCTTCGGCCTGGTAATGGCATGGCGTGATGACGATGTCGGCGATTTTCCACTACCGGGGCATCCCCCATGGCCGACGCGCAGCATCACCACATTGAACGTGAGGAGACGAGATGCCTGAGTTACGTAGAGACCCGATTGTCGGCCGCTGGGTGATCATTTCAACCGAGCGAAGCGGACGCCCGCAGGATGTGCATATGCCGTCCGCGCCGATTCCTTCGGCAGCCCTCTGCCCCTTTTGTCCAGGCCAAGAACGGCTGACCCCCAGGGAAATCCTCGCCTACCGGCCGCATGCCTCCGAGCCGGACGGTCCCAATTGGACCGTGCGCGTCATTCCGAATAAGTTTCCCGCCTTGCATGTGGAAGGAGACATGGGACGCGAAGGGCTCGGCCTCTATGACCGCATGAATGGAATCGGCGCTCATGAGGTCATCATCGAAACCCCCACGCACAAGGAGAACCTTGCCGACCTGCCGACCAAGCGGGTCGAGGATGTGCTCTGGGCCTACCGCGACCGCATCCTCGATCTCAAGAAAGATGTGCGGCTGCGCTACATCCTGATCTTCAAAAATCACGGCGCGGCAGCAGGCGCCACCCTGGAGCACAGCCATTCGCAACTGATCGCTCTCCCGGTCGTCCCGACGAGCGTGCTGGAGGAAATCGACGGATGCCGACAACACTTCCAACAAAAAGAACGCTGCATCTACTGCGACATCTTGCGGCAGGAATCCTCGGAAGGGGCGCGGGTCGTGCTCGAAAACCCGGAATTCCTCTGCATCGCGCCCTACGCCGCACGGTTCCCCTTTGAAATGTGGATTCTGCCGAAACGCCATGCCGGATACTTTGAGGAATGCCAGCGCACCCAATTCGAATTTCTGGCCCCGATACTCGGGGAAGCGCTCCGACGCATGGATGCGGTCCTCGCGCGTCCGGCCTATAACTTTATCCTGCACAGCTCTCCCCTGCATGAAAAAACCGGTGACTTCTATCACTGGCATATCGAAATCATTCCCAAACTGACCCAGGTAGCCGGATTCGAATGGGGCACGGGCTTCTACATCAATCCAGTGTCGCCGGAAGAAGCAGCGCAGTGCCTGAGGGAAGCCATCCTGTAGATGACGCAAGGCCGCTCACCTCAACTGCCCGCTCATCTGAGCGCCGAAGCGAACGGCGGCGCAACAGCCTCGTTGTTCTCGTATCGCCCCCCTTCATGAGACGGGCCTGGCTCTCCCTCATCAGCGTAGCGCTCGGAAGCCTGATCGCACTCCTAGCCATGGAAGCGGTGTTGCGGTTCCTCCCGGTCAATGAGGGCGCACGTCCCTAGCTTGTCGATCTCGCTCATTCCGTCCGCTCGCTCGAGCCAAACCGGACCTTTCTCTGGCCCGCGAGTTGGAACTTCACCATCGTCAACCGCGTCGACACCAACAATCTTGGTTTCGTCAATGACCAGGACTACGTGGTCGGCCAACCGGGTCTGCTCCTAGCTCTGACCGGCGACAGTTATGTCGAAGCTTTGATGGTGCCCTTTTGGAGCAGCATGACCGGGCGACTCACGACTCGTTCCACCCCGGGCATGCGGGTTTATTCGTTCGGCACGTCGAGCTCGGCGCTGAGCAACTACCTCGCATACGCAGACTTTGCGGCGCAGCGATTTCGTCCCCAGGCCATGGTCTTCCTCAATATCGGGAACGATTTCGACGAGAGTCTGTTGAGATATAAGAATGACCCGGGGCACTCCTATTTCGTGAAAAACCCTCAGGGTGGCTTAACGCTTCAACGCATCGACTATGAGCCGTCCCTGTGGCGCCTCATGATTCGCAAGTCGGCTCTTGTGCGTGACGTGACACTGAACACGGATCTCCTCAATTTCCTGTTGACGTGGCAACCTCCTCCCTTCGGTCGCCCGTCGAACGAACAGATATTCGTTGGAAACACGGGCGCCAAAGCCGATCCAATTCGTATCGCAGATGCCCAACGGGCAATCGACACATTCCTCGCGCACGCCGTCGGGCAGCCAACCTTCCGGCAGATCGCATTTTGTTCGCAGTCGGCGGCATGCGCCCGTACAGCTATGACGCCAGGACCCGGCAGCTTGCCTGAGGCTCCTACTTCGATGTCATGCGGCGCTATGTTATGGAACAGGCCCGCCTGCGTGGATTCGAGGTCCTAGACCTGCAGCCACGGTTCGTCGACCACGTTTCCAAACACCGACGGCCGATGGAATTCCCCACCGATAACCACTGGAATGCGTTGGGGCATGAGGTTGCCGAAGAAGCTATTGCTCACTCGAGCCTCTACGAATGGTTCCGCAGCCTTACCCGATAAACCACTGGCCATTCGCAGGGAACGGTCCGCTATTGCAGCATCCACCGCACTGAGCAATTAGACAAATTCCCGGTACTACCTGAACTTTGTCTAGTATATTTTCTTGCAATAGCCAGGTACGCAAGCGTATACAGCCCTAGGACTATCCCTCATAGACGTTCTCCATGGGGTGGTCATTGGCTCAGGTTCATCGATATTCACACAGCATCCATACGCTTCGGGATGGGGAGGCAAGGACCACCGGCAACGTAGAAGGAGATTATGACCGTGCAGAACCTTGATTTGAAACCCTCGTCATTTAGCGCGCTGGACGTCAACAATCAAAAGTGTAAGCGTCTGGCACTGGTGTCCGCGATTTTGTTTCTCGGCGTCCTCAGCCTCCTGGTCTACCAGATCACCCAGGGCATCAAGTAACGCCTCTCGGTCGTTGGATGGGTGCAGCAACCGGCTCTGAAGACCTCACGCTGCCACGTGCAGCGTCACCTCTCGCCGCCTGAGCATCCCAGAGGATGCATGACCCGATTGCAATCCCGCGCGCAGCAGCCGTATCATCGCGCATGCTCGTTCAACTGAGTCACCCGAACCGACAAGTCGAAATCAAAGGACCGAAACGCACCAAGGACCTGCTGCGAGAACTCAATCTCGTCATGGAGGCGCATCTGGTCATACGGGGTGATGAACTCGTCACGGAAGATGAGGTCCTGGCCGACGGCGACCAGGTTGAAATCAGGCCAGTCATTTCCGGCGGATAGCTCGCAGCGATCAACGATCGGCTGGCCGTTCCCAAAACATCGTGCACCGACTCCTCCCTCTTGCGGAATCCTGACAACCGACGGCCGAAAGCCTGGAACACCATGAACTGCACTAAATGCCCGACCAGTACGCGCGCGGTGATCGGTCTCCCGCGCCACAATGCCGCCTTTTGCAAAGCCTGTTTCGTCACGTTTGTCCACGAACAGGTCGCCCGCGCGGTCAAATCGTTCAAAATGTTTACGCCTGGAGATCGCATTCTCGTGGCAGTATCCGGCGGCAAGGACAGCCTGGCCCTCTGGCACATTCTCCTCACGCTCGGCTATCGCGCCGACGCACTGTATGTCAATCTCGGCATCGGCAGCTATTCCGAAGAGTCACACCGGAAAGTGCAACACTATGCCGACACCGTCGCTGCCTCGCATGGCGCGAAACTCCTGGTGCATGTGGTGGAGCAGGAAGCCGGGGCCGGCATTCGGGAGTTGGCCACGATTCTCCATCGGCCCACGTGTTCAACCTGTGGAACCATCAAGCGCTATCAGTTCAATCGCGCAGCGATCGAACAGGAGTACGATGTGATGGCTACCGGCCACAATCTCGATGACGAAGCCGCGCGGCTTCTGGGAAACGTCCTGCACTGGCAGAACGAGTATCTGGACAAACAGAGCCCCACCCTGCCGGCATCGGTGGAAGGATTTGCCAAGAAGGTGAAACCACTCTGTCGACTCTCAGAGCGAGAAATCGCAGCCTATGCCGTCGTGAATCGTCTCGACTATATCGTCGAAGAATGCCCCATGGCGAAAGGCTCCAAGATGATTCTGTACAAGGAAGTGCTCAATCGGCTGGAAACCGAATCGCCGGGGACCAAGCAGCGCTTCTACTGGGGATTCCTCGACAAGCAAGCCAAGCCTGACGTGCCGACCGAGTCGATGACCGAGAAGGACCAACGCACCCTCGTGCCTTGCGACGCCTGCGGACAACCGACCACCGCCGGCACCTGCACCTATTGCAAGATGATGGCGAAGGCCAAATCCGCCATGCCACGCTAAGTGCCTGCCAACCCGCGTGAGTTTTGCATCAGCCCCCAGGACTGTGTATAACCTGGGAGGGTGATGCGACGGATCACCTCACCTCAACGCATCCGGCAACCTGCATTCCGGCTCACCGCCGCGCTCCAAGCCCCGCTCGCCCTGCTGCTCATCATGATGGTCGGCCTCAGTGCGGTGAGGCCTGGCGGTGCGCTCGCACAGGCGTCGCAGGCACCTCCGACGCCGGCCCCTGTCACACTACGATTTGTTTCCTGGAAGCCGGACCATCCTCGCGTCTGGGAGGATGCCCTTGCACGATTCACCGCAAGCCATCCTCACATCTCCGTGGTGCGAGAGCTTGCCCCGCACTCCTCAACCGCCTACCACGACCTGCTGACGCAGAAATTGAAGAACGGCGATACCAGTGTCGACGTCTTTTTCATGGATGTGATCTGGGTCCCGGAATTCGCGGCAGCGCGTTGGGCCAGGCCGCTTGACGACAAGTTTCTCCCGGCGGTGCAACAGGCGTTTCTGCCGGCCACCACCGAGGTCGGTCGCTACGAGCAGCATCTCTACGGAGTACCCAGTCGCATCGACGCCGGACTGCTCTACTACCGCAAGGATCTGCTGGCGAAATATGGATTCGCCGCGCCCACCACCTGGGAGGAACTCATTCGCCAGGCCGAAACCATCCTGACCGCCGAACGAACGGTTTCCCCGACACTTCAGGGATATGTCGCGCAATTCAAACAATATGAAGGGCTAGTCTGTAACATGCTGGAGGTCATCGAGGCGCATGGCGGCAGCCTGCTGACCGCAGACGGTAGCCGCTCAGCCTTGTCTGCGGCGCCGGCGCTCGACGCCATCGCCTTCGTCCGCAATCGTCTGATCGGCCGGATCACGTCACGCGCCGCACTCACCTATCAAGAGCCGGAATCACTCTCCCTGTTTCTCCAAGGCCAGGCGATCTTTCACCGGAACTGGCCCTACGCCTGGGAACTCGCGAACAATCCTGCTCGCTCCATCGTTGCCGGACAGGTCGGTGTGGCGCCGCTGCCCGGAACGACCTCCGGCCGGCATGCCGCCGCACTGGGGGGCTGGCTCTATGGCATCAGTGCCTCCTCACAACATCCGGAGGAGGCCTGGGCGCTCATCGAGTTCTTGTCCGGCGAAGCGATGCAGAGACGATTCGCCCAGGAGGCCGGCATTGCACCGTCGCGAACGGCCCTATTTTCCGATCCCGACCTTCTCGCTGCGTCACCGCAACTCCGCAATCATCTGGCGATCCTGCAGGCCGCGACGCCGCGCCCACGCTCCCCGATTTATCCTGCGTTGTCGCATCTGCTGCAGCGGTATTTCAGCCGCGCCCTGGCTGTGCACGATCTGGATCTCCGTCAGGAAGCGGCGATCACCGATGCTCACATCAACCGGCTGCTGGCCCTGACGAGGCTGTCGCAATGACCCCGACCCCACAGTTTGCAAAGTACCGCGAACAATTGGCGGCCTGGTCGATGGTGGCGCCCGCCTTGCTGATCACCGTCACGTTCGCTCTCTACCCGGTCTTCGACTCGTTCTGGCTGAGTCTTCACCATATCTTCATCGGAATACCGCAACTCGGCAGTCAATTCGTCGGCACGGATAACTATCAGGCACTGCTCCGCGATCCGGTGGCACGCCAGGCCTTGCTCGTCACGTTGGGGTTCGTCCTGGTTTCCACGCTGCTGGAACTGGTGTGCGGGCTGATGATCGCATTGGTGATTCACGAACGATTTCGCGGACGAGGCCTCGTGCGGGCGGCGATTCTCATCCCCTGGGCGATTCCCACGGTGGTCGCGTCGCAACTCTGGCGCTACATTTTCAACGATCGGTATGGATTGGCGAACCTGTTGTGGTTCGGCGACCGCGTTACCGACTACGTACCCTGGCTGGCCTATCCAAGCATCGCCTTCGGAATTGTGGTCCTGGCCGACGTGTGGAAAACCGCTTCCTTTGCCGCGCTCCTGATCCTGGCCGGCCTCCAGGTGATTCCAAACGATCTGTACGACGCCGCCCGCGTCGACGGCGCCACGATGTGGCAACGGTTTTGGCACATCACCCTGCCACTGCTGAAACCGGCGTTGTTGCTCGCGCTGCTGTTTCGCACGATGGATGCCTTTCGTGTCTTCGACCTGGTCTTCGTGATGACGCAAGGCGGTCCCGGCGACGCGACGCAGGTCTTGCAATTTTATGGCTATCAGACCCTCTTCACCGAAGGTCGGATCGGCTATGGATCGGCCGTATCGGTTGCGATCTTCCTGATGATTCTGGCCCTGTCGCTGGTCTACCTTCGCGCCATCGGCTCGAGCCTTCTGGAGCGAAAACGAACATGAACCGCCGCATCCTGCTTGGCTCGGGGATCATCGCCGCAGTCGGACTCAGCCTCCTGCCGTTTCTGTGGTTCGTGCTGACCTCGGTGAAGTCTCAAACCGACGTCGAGGCGACGCCGCCCACCTGGTGGCCATCGGGCAATCTGGGATTCTACCGCACCGCCCTCTTCGACCATCACTTATTCGACTACGTACTGAACAGCGTGGTGGTTGCCGGCTCCACCACCCTCCTCGCGTTGCTGCTCGCCATCCCTGCCGCCTATGCGTTGGCACGCCTGACGATCCCCGGCAAACGAGGCGTGCTGGCGATCCTGCTCTGCGTCTCCATGTTCCCGCAAATGGCCATCGCCGGCCCGATTTGGAGATTGCTCGACAGCCTGGGCGGACTCAACCACCGTTGGGGCGTCGTCTTGCCCTATGTCGCGCTGACATTGCCATTGGCGATTTGGATCCTTGCAAGCTTCTTCAAGGAACTCCCGCCTGAGCTGGAGGATGCGGCACGAGTGGATGGCTGCGGGACCTGGGGCACCTTGTTCCGAATCACGCTGCCGTTGGCGACCCCTGGCATCTTCACCGCAGCAATCCTGATTCTGATCTATGCCTGGAATGAATTTTTCTTTGCGCTGCTCATCCTCACTCAACCGGAACAACAGACTCTGCCCGTGGGCATCGCACTCTTCCAAGGTGAATTCACCATGCCCTGGGGTGAACTGGCCGCGGCATCGGTAGTTGCCACTCTGCCGTTGATTGCGGTGGTACTCCTGTGTCAACGATGGATTGTGAGCGGACTTTCCGCCGGGGCGGTGAAAGGCTAGCAGGCTATCCACAACGACCGTCCAACTTCGTTCTCGGTCGCCGTGCTTCCTGCGGCCTTGCTGGACAGCCGTCCTGAATAGCCTGGGTCCGCCAGGCGTGAACGTGACCCACGTCCAGATAGATATTCCGGCAAGGTCGGTATCAGACAGGGCCGTCGAGAACCTTTTTGAACATTGTGTGAGCACTGTTTCTGGCAGGGAATTGTTGTGACTAAATTAGAACTACGCGCCGTCTCAAAATCTTTTGGCGATCAACCAGTCTTACGCGACGTGTCGCTGAAAGTGCCTGATGGCAGCTTCACGATTCTGCTCGGCCCATCCGGCTGCGGTAAATCAACACTCCTCCGCATCATTGCCGGACTCGACAGCCAGACCGCC
>JAEURX010000002.1 GCA_016788885.1 Nitrospira sp.
CTGCGAGACCCACCGAGGGGCGGCCACGCGAGCGGGATCCGAACCGGACGATGGTTCCAGGGACAAGTCCAACATCACGACCGCTTGTTTGACCGGCGCATTCGCGAGCGCCCGCTGCAGCCGGGCCAGGGAAAAGGCGCGAGTCGATCCGGATACCGTCGCATCATACGGCAGCAGGGAGACCGCTCCCGTGTCATGATCCACAATGGCTCGGCCGGCGACATACACGTAGGCCGTGGTGTGCGGTCCTCCCTGCTTCGGTAACCATTGTTCGAATACCTCGATCCAATCGTCTTTCAGCCCCTTTGCGTCAAGCGCGACCTTGACCTTCTGGGCTGGAATCCCCATCACGGAGGTGAAGTACCCGCTCATGACTTCCGCATCGTGAGCGGCCAGGTTCATCGTCGGCATGGCTGGATCTCGAAACGCTCCCACACCGATCGCAATGGCTACCGCATGCGGCTGCGCCGGTTTGCTCTTTTTGCCGGGAAGTTGGTCGACATCGACCGACACGACTTCGGTGGCATCGGTCATATCCGGTTTGATGGCGACGAAAAATTTCTTGGGTGATGGAAGCACCACGTTTGTTGCGGCTTGCAGGGCGCAGATCAACTCCGCCTGTTCTGCTTCCGACACCTTGCCGACCGTGCCATCTACCGTCACCCGCCGGATTTCCCCCGGTTTCAATACGCCGACAGAGACGGGCGTTTTCACTGATGCCACAATGGCTGGATGTCCGCTGAGCGCCACTGCAACGGCATCGGCCACTGTCGGCCCTTCGTTTTTGACTTCGAATTCCACGCTGAAGCGTTCATTCTGCTGCAAGACATGGTTTTGATTCTGGTCTCGAAGAATGGTGCGAAATGATAGGTGCGTCGTACCGGTCGTCGCGGCTGGTGCCGGAGGGACACCTTCTGGCACAGTTGCCACCGGCGCATTGGACAGGGGCGCAACGGGCAGAGAGGAAGGAGGCACCTGCGCCACTGGCGCACCTTGGGCTGTCGTTCCTCGCTGAGTTTTTTTGAACTGGGCGTGTTCCCGTATTTTTGTAGAGGTCCCAAGGTGTTCTGCCACGCCTTCCACGACTGTGCCGATGACTTGCCTAGCCACAACATCGAGGCCCCTGACGTCGCATGTCTCCGCGCGCGCCTCCACCTCTCCCGTCGCGACGCTTTGCAATTTTTTGTTCTGCAACAGGGTCCCTTGCAGATCGGTATACGCCACATCAAGGCCCAGTGTCACCGTCGCCGGATACGACTTATTGGCTTTGCGCACGACGAACATATCGACCTGTCGAGGGCCCAATGCCACATCCACCACGCCATCGATCGACTCACGGGACGACCCGGCCTGAATCACGACCCGCTCGAATACCTGCTCCATTCGCTTTTTGAGTTCTGCCGCGAGCGGCTCATGGATGGCCAAGACCGCCGGCTGCGCGCAGGCATCGTGATAATCCAACGCTGCGGCGCCGATACTGGGGTCCAAACGCAACAACACCGTTAGCGGCAGGTTGTAATTGGTAGAAACTTGGCGCGGGCTGAAGTACTGGCAGCCGGAGAAGACAAGCACCGCCGCCATGAGCGCCGCAAGAGCACACCGGGAAGACCGCCACCTGCGACCACTGATCCAACCGCCTCTCAATCGCTGCACGATAGTTTGTTATACCCAATCTGGCAAAGACATGACAACCGCTGAGGGGT
>JAEURX010000003.1 GCA_016788885.1 Nitrospira sp.
ATCGACTACAATGAGCGTCGGCCGCATGGGTCGCTCGGGAACTTAACACCACAGGAGTTTGTCGAACAGGCGGCTCAAACCGGGCTGCAGGAGGCACCGAATTTCCAGCTTCCAGCGGTCTAGTTTCTGGGGAGGTCTCAACAGCACAGAAGAACTTCCAAGCCAGTGGTCTAGTTTTCGGGGGGAAGGTCAGATGTCCGTGCGATATTGCCCAAGTGATGAGCATCCTTCTTATTCAAAGTTCGTTTCAAATCAGCTGTCCCTTCTTGCCTCAGCGCCTGAGGTTTCATCTGTAGCATCCTGCCCTTTGCGCCATCATTCAGCGCTCTGAAGAATTGTTATCACCGTCTATTTGCGCATGAGTTGCGAGGGTGTGGTGAGCCTCGCTTGTTAGGCACAGGGTTTGATACATACAAACTCGCGGGCGAGACGTGGGGGATCGAAGGCGACTGCAGCAAGGTGTGCGTGGGGTGGCAATCCGATATTGGAAGCAATTGTCGGTGGCGTGTCAGCAGCATGAACTCAAGAGGGTGAAAACTTGATTGCAGGATCTGGGGGCAGCCATGAATGGAAGCTGTGGTGGACGAAAGCTTGGGCCCGTTACAGGCGCAATGGCGCTAAAATCAAAAGCGAGCAGAAAACCCTCTTGAATAGCCAATCGGCGAGGAAGAGGATTCAGATGGCCCAGAATCACTATTCGTGGCGAGTCGTTTGGTTGCTGAGCGTCCTGCCCGGGCTGGTTCCGTTAGCATGGGCATCGGTCGGTTTCGGGCAAACCACGTCAATTACGTCTTCCGGGCTGAACACCAATGTGGCCCTTAGCCCCAATGCGCCAGTGCCGACGTACAACATTACCGGTGGAACCAGACCGGGCAATGGCACGAACCTCTTCCACAGCTTTGGCGACTTCAGTGTTGGCACACATGACCGCGCTGTCTTTCAAAATGACTCCGGACTTTCGACGACGAATATTCTGAGTCGAGTAACGGGAGGACAGACCTCGAATATTTATGGGGCGATTCAGACGGCAGGGTTTGGAACTGCGGCCTTGTGGCTGATTAACCCGGCCGGCATCGTATTCGGCCCCACGGCCTCCCTCAATGTAGGCGGATCGGTGCACTTCAGCACGGCGGACTATTTGCGGCTTGGCAGCGGCAATGATCGCTTCTATGCCGATTTGGGCAAGACAAGCCAACTGACCAGCGCGGCTGTAACGGCGTTTGGATTCTTAAACTCCAATCCGGCAGCAATCGCGGTCAAGGGTAGCAACCTGGCCGTGCCCAATGGTCAGACTCTCTCATTAGTTGCGGGAAACCGCACATTCCCTGACCCCGTTACCCCAAGTGTCAACGTGCCCGCTGGAGTCACAATGACGGGGGGCTCCCTCTCTACTCCTGGCGGTCGGATCAACATTGTAAGCGTCGCGTCGGCGGGGGAAGTAGCTCTCAACAATTCGAATGGTCCATTTGCTCCGTCCACATTCGTGGGTTTCACGGATTTTGGAAGGGTCGTCCTCTCGCAGGGTGCGAGTGTGGACACCAGCACAAACCAGAGAATGCTAAATCCCAGTCAAGACGTGAACAATGTTCACGTGGCAGCCGGCCCTATTTACATCCGCGCTGGACAACTTCAGATGAGCGATTCGTCTCTAGAAGCTACGAGCCGAGGATTCGTTTTCGAAGGGAAAGACCGCTTTGATCCGAATGCTCAACTCCTTGATACCCATCCTGGTGGTGATGTACAGGCTGGTGGCGTCACGATCACTGCTGATCAATTTACCTTCACAAACAGTCTAATACAGACCGGATCCCTTCCGCCCGACTTGCCGCCGGGTTTTTTTAGTTTCGGTCAGGCCGGACTTGGCCTCGATAACCTGATAAAACCCGGCACGATCAACTTGAATGTGGGAGCTCTGGTTGCAGACGGCTCTCGGTTGGATACCGGCAGTTCACTTGAGCAAGCGGTGGCTGGTCGACTCAATATTCAGGGGATAGGGGAGCCAGCCCCTGAGGCCCGTCTTGTCAACCTGCAAGCTAGTACGATAAACGACCTGGTGGGTCTGGGGTCAGGTCGTGGGACAGGCGGTGGCGTTACCATTAATGCAAGAGAAGTTCTCATTGATCGGTCCACATATACGGGAGCTTCAGGCGATCAATTTGCCAGCGACTTTGTGATTGTGTCTTCGGACAGAATAAATATTCAAAACTCCACCTTAACGCATCCGGGTTTAGGAGCAGCTGGTGCGATGACTCTCAGCGCAGGAAATGAGATCAATTTATTGGCCACAATTCTTCAGACGACCAATAAATTTAGCATCGCGCCAGGGACCGTCACGCTGACGGCTCCGGTGATTACCATGCAGGGAGGAAAGATTCTTACGGATAGTAGCACGGCGGGAGCACCATCTATTACCTTTAATGTTGGAACTCTCAATATCAGTGCGCTCCAAACGGGCGCTACTATAGAACCCGCAATAGTATCCTCTTCAGGGATAGATAGCGGACCAGGTTTGTTTGGTGTCCCTGGAGTAATCACAGTTCAGGGCATTGCGGCAGAGGGGACTCCACCTCCGGCAACTCACGTGGTTCTTGACAATAGCCTCCTCAGTACCACGACCATCAGCGGGGGAGCTCCCAGTCGCACAAATATCTCCATAAGAGCACAAAACATTGATCTCACCAATGGAGCTCAAGTAACGGCGGACACGAGTGGCGTGGCACCAGCAGGAAATATTGTGCTGAATGCTGGAGGTGCCTTCAATCTCTCAAATGGTGCTGCAATATCAAGCAGCAGTACGGCTATTTTGCCTCAAGGCAGTATTCCTGGCGATGCAGGCGATATTACGATTGTCTCCGGTGACAGTATCTCTGTCGCAAACAGTAAGGTCTCTACCTTCGCGACCCAAGCCTCTGGCGGAAATATCACACTGACCGCTCCGAATATGGTGCGGCTCGTGAGCGCCACGCTGACGAGCTCGGTAGCTGGCCCCCCAGGATCCAATGGCGGCAATATCACCATCGATACTGCGCATCCTCAATTTGTCATCATGCAAGGCAACTCCCAGATACTGGCCAAGGCCAATGCAGGGCAAGGCGGCGCGATCACCATTATCGGTGGCGTGGTTCTTCAAGAGCCGGGGAGTGTGCTCGACGCAACGGCGGGACCAGCGGGGGTTAGTGGAACCGTCAACATCCAGGCTCCTTTTCAGCAACTGTCCGGGGCCATTGCTCCCTTGCCGCAAGCCTTTGCGGTGGCGACCAATCTCTATGGCCAGCGCTGTGCTGCCGAGAAGGGCGGGCAATTCAGCAGCTTCGTGCAGGGGGCACGGGATGGCGTGCCGCCGCAACCAGGCGACCTGATTCCGAGCCCGCTGCTGCTGGAGCTCGATGAGGCATCGTCTGGCACCGTCTTGCAGTCATCGCCTAACCTCGCCGCAATCCGTCTCGGATTGCCTGGGTTCGAGCAGACGCCGTATCGCAGCCTGACAGTGTTTTTCGGCTGCCGATCGTAAGGCACCAATGTGAGGCACCTGATCGTCAAGAGACAAGAGGAGCGGACCATCCATTACGCCACGGAGCATCAGCCTATGCCTTCCTCGCAGCCGAACAGCATGCAGAGAGGGTGGAGCGGTTGTGCCCGGGCCGTGTTCTTCCAACTCTTGATGCTGGTTGCCTGCAGTCTGTTGATACCTGAGCTTGACTATGCGCAGGTCGGCCTGCCCCCCGTGATCGATCCTTCCGGCCGATCCGGCCTTCCACCTCCGGTGGAACAAAAGAAACCCCTGCGTCCGGAGCAGCCTCCCACGGAGATTCTTCCTCCTGTACAACCTTCGCCGAGAGATCTCCGCGAGAAGGGTCCGCTGTTGCAGGTTTTTGTCCGACAGATCCATGTGGTCGGCAGCACGGTATTGTCACAGGAGGAGTTGGCCCAACTCACCGCTCCCTACGAAAACCGGGAGGTGACGACCGAAGACTTGGAGGAACTGCGACGGCACATCACGCTGGCCTATATCGATAAGGGCTATCCGAATTCCGGGGCTGTGCTTCCCGATCAAGCGGTGGTTGAGGGCACGATCACGATGCAGGTGATTGAAGGGAGGCTCAGCGATGTCAGAATTCAAGGCACCAAATGGTTTCGGCCGTCGTACCTCCGCGACCGCATTGAGCTGAGTGCGGGACCTCCGTTTAACATGAACCCGCTCCGGGACCGGCTCCAGCTGCTCTTGCAGGACGACCGGCTGCAGCGGTTGAACGCGGAACTGAAACCGGGCGCCGTCCCTGGTGAAGCCCTGTTGGATGTCGCGGTGCAGGAGGCGAATCCCGTCAGGGCCTATGTCGAGTACAACAATTACATCAACCCCACGGTCGGCGAAAATCAACTGCGCGGGACGATGGCCCATCGCAACCTCACGGGCCGTGGCGATGTGTTGAGTATGAGTTTCGGGGCTTCGGGTCAGGTTTCACCCGCGAAGATAGGCGTGTTCCCGGCTGTGGATGCCTCCTATGCGATTCCCCTCAACCGATACGACACCACTTTCTTTGCGGGCTACCGGTTTTTTAAGTTTAAAGTGGTGGAAGATCCGTTTCGGCCGCTCGATATCAAGAGCGAAACCCAGATCTTCACGTTGTCGCTACGCCAGCCGGTCTATCGCACGCTGAACGACGAGGTCACGATCGCGCTCGTGGGCGAATACGAGCAGAATGCCAATAGCCTCCTTGGCACCCCGTTCGACTTCGTCAACGGCATGAAGAACGGCTTCGGGAACGTCGCCGCGCTCCGCTTCATTCAGGAATGGACTCACCGGACGACGGAGTCCGTATTTTCGGTGCGCTCCCGTTTCTCCACGGGAGTGGATGTGCTGGGGGCGACCGTAAACGGAGCGCCGGGAGCGGCGGATGGTCAGTTTTTTTCCTGGCTCGGGCAGGCAGAATGGTTGAAGCGTTTTGAATCGCGTATCGAAATATTAAACTTTCTCAATATGCAGCTCGCCAATGACCACCTGTTTCCTCTCGAACAAATGGCGGTGGGGGGCCGCTACAGCGTGCGGGGCTATCGCGAAAATACCCTGCTTCGGGACAACGCCTTCGTGTATCAGTTTGAGACCCGTTTTCCTGTGTGGAGTTCAAGCGAAGGATTCCCTTACGTGCAGTTCTGTCCTTTCGCGGATGTCGGCCATTCCTGGTCGGCCAAGGGAGTGAGCGGCGATCCGCAAACGTTGGCGAGCGTGGGCGCCGGACTCCGGTTCAATATCAGCACGGTGGCAAATCTCAATGTGTACTGGGGAAGGCGTCTCGTAACGAGTCATGTCTCGAACCCTCATAACGGCTTGCAGGATGAGGGGGTGCATCTTCAGTTCGTGCTCAACGTGATGTAACCAGAGGGCTCCAGCCTGGGGTTGTGCATTTGAGCCGAGCCGCCTCGAGTACCCTGCTATTGTCGAGGTGAAGTGCGGGAAGCTGCGCTCGCGTATGATTCACCCTGCTGAATGCGCTGCAAGTGGGTAGGACTGGCTGCAAGCAGGGCCTGGTGGCCAAGCGGAACGCTGGTCGCCAGTTTGAGTCGAACTAGACAGCCCTGTTGGGACGCGACGGGAGAAAGTAGGCGGATGGACCATTTCATGCGCAGATTGTCTTCCCAGCAGGTCGTTGACTTTTCCTGGCAAGCCGGTTGCTGTAGACCATAACTGACTGTTGTTACCTGCGTCTCTTCTGCTCGCATTTCCTGCAATCGTTGGCTCACATCTGATACCCAGGCCTCGCCGATTACGAAACTATAGGCCTCTGTCCCACGCTCATCGCAATAGGCCTCCAGCGTCAGATGTGCGATCGGATCTCGATCAAGGAGCAGGGCGGTCGAGGCCAGGAGCTGGGCTGCTTCTGCCGCCACGATGGGATGGTCGTCGGCGAGGTAGAGGTCGCCGAGCACGGTGGTCCTGGTTCCTGAATGAAGGGGGGGCTGCCTGCGGGCGAGCGTGACAGAGCCTGCTCTCGCGCCGGTTATGGGACTGTCCTCCACCGTCGCCACGAGAAAACCTGTTTCGACCCGCGGAAAGTATCCGAATTCTTCCCTTATGAGATTGGCGTGAGTGTGTTCTTTTGGTGAAAGATATGCGAGGGAAGGCCATGTGGAGGAGGCGGTTAGGGTGTCTGCTCCGAGTGAAAAACGAGCCTCACTGATTGAATTCGAAAGCACGAACAGACCGATCAAGATAGAGATGCGGAAGGCAGGCATGGGAATAGAAGAGGAATTGCTCATCAGAATCCGTGAAGCGGCATGCTCGTCGGCGGGGGAGATCAAATGCCACAGGCAGCATCGCTCTCCATCAACTATAGCAGGCGATTTTCAGCTGGCTAGGAAGGGGAACCGAGGGAGACGAGTTCCGTTATGCTCGTGGGGGAGCATCAGACTGAGACAGAAAGTGCCTGCAGAAGGTGCGGTCGTGCGTTGAGTTACAACCAATTGTTAATCAACAGGAAAGGTGCCCACAAGCTGGGATGGCTTCGCTCGGGGTTTTTCAGCAGCGTGAGCTGCGCCTGTTGCAGTGCCATCGCTTTGGATGTGGCTGGGTCCTGGAGATTCTTATAGAACTCGGTGATGAGCTCGGCCGTGGCTTCGTCATCGATAAACCAGAGGGTCGCGAGGGCGCTTTTCGCACCGGCTTTGATCGCCATTCCTGCCAATCCTAAGGCTGCTCGATCGTCCCCGGCGGCCGTTTCGCAGGCGCTCAGCGTCAACAATTCGAGAGGCACCGTGCGCATCTCGAACAATCCCACGAGATGGCTCAGGCGATCCATCGTGATGCGGTCGTCAAAGGTGAGCACAAAACTCTTCGTGACGTCGCTCTCGACCTTGCCGTGGGAGGCAATGTGGATCATGTTGTATGGCTGCTCGTTGAGGTCATGTTCGACTTTCCTTGAACGAAACTCTTCATTCAGCACCTGTTTCCCACCGTAAATAGCCTGAACCGCCTTTAATTCATTGCCGACATAGGGCAACGCCGGAAAACCCTGCACCGCTTCGGTCAACCCCATGGAGAACAAGCGGATCTGCTTCCGGTTGAGCGGGCGCGGATCCGTGAGTGTCAGCCCCGGCGTGGTTGCCACCGCATACCGTTCAATCAAAAACTTCGTGCCGTCATGCAAGGGCCCCATCGGAATCGTCCGTAGCGGTCCGTCCGGTACAAAAACCAGTGTGGTGATGTGCGCATCGGTCAGGTCCGCCTCCATGGGGCGAATCAACCACTGATAGAGCTTCTGAGCATGGGGACGATAGGTGTTGTTGGAACGTTCTTCGAGGCCGAGTCTGAAGGCGCGTATTTCTTCCGTCAGCTGCTCGCCGGTCACCGGCACGATGAATTGTTTCAGTCCGGCCGGCATGCTCACGAGCAGCTCCATGCGGTCTGCCAGGATAATGGGATAGACGATAGCCGTGGACTTGGATTCCTGGGCCACCGCCGTACTCGTCGAACGGGCCGTCGCGACACACTCATCTCTGAAATAATCTTGCAGCTCCGCTGCTTTATAGAGCTCAACCGTGTCCTGCGCCTGCGTGAGCAGATGCTGGCGGGCCGCTAGATCAGGTGTGGACGAGGCTCGTTGCAGTAACAGATCTGACAGCTCAAAGAACAGATTGCCGGTCGTCTCGCGAAAGGAAAACCGGCGATTTTGGCCGCCCACCATGAACTCCGACCGGATGGGTTGCAACGTTTCAATCGCCCGCTGATAGGCCGCCATCGCCTCGTTGATCTGGCCTTTGCTCCGCAGCAGGCGGGCGGTCTGCCAGTGCCAACGGTATTGGGACTCCGGAGAGCTGACCTGTTGAGCGGCGAGGATGGCTCGTCTGGTCAGGTCCAGCGCCTCATCCGTGCGATGCTGCGTCTCATACAGATGACCCAAGTAGCCCCACCCGTAGGATTCATTCCGTGAATCCCCGATCTTGGTCGCGACCTGGATCGCATTCCAATAGGCCTCCGCCGCCAGGCGAAGGATGGGTGGGGCGGGCAAGGTGCCGGGCATTTTTTGAGGGGGCTGTTTATCAGGTGGAGGTGTGGTCGCAGCCGGCCCTTGCGTCGGAGGTGTCCCCGGCTGCAGTTCAACGCCCCGTGAACTCTTGGCCGCGAGGAGGGTCCGTTGCACCACATTTCTCGAAGAGACGTCGCCGATGCGAGGTTGGACAATCTCTTCATAGGCATCCCCAAGGCTGAGCCAGGCGTTGGCCTTGTCGAACGAGTCCGGCATGGAGGAGATTTCCTGTGCGGCGATATCCAAGCGCGCCTTGGCCGTGGTGAGTGACCCTTCTTGAATCGTGGCCCGGCCGGCATTGATCAGGGCGATGGTCGTCAATGATGGTTGGTGCGAGGCTTTTGCCAGGATGGACGATTCGGTGTAGGCCGCCACGGCAGAAGAGTATCGCCCGTCAGCGGTGAGAATGTTGCCCTGATCGTTCAGCATCGTCGCGGCAAGGGCCGAATTGTCGAGCGCTCTGGCTGAAGCGAGACCCTCTTCGATTGCCCGCAACGCCTGCTCATTGTCGCCCAGGGCAAATAAGACAGAACCGAGCCGCCCTTGGACAATGGCTTTGAGGAGCGGATCTCCGATTCGATCCGCGAGCTTGCCGGAATCAATAAGGATCGATCCCGCTTCCTTATAATGTCCGGCTTGATAGAGGGCTTGCGTGAGATTCACCTGCGCCTTGATTTGCTCCCGTGTGTTGCCGTCCCGTTCATAACGCCGGCCGGCCTCGGTCCAATACTGCATGGCTTGGGTGAAGGCCCCTTGCTGATAGGCGGATTGCCCCTGCTCCATCAGCTTCTCGGGAGAGACCGTCTCTTGTGCGAGCGCGCCTGGTGCCCAGGCCTGACCGGCAACTACGATGCAGACCAAGAAGATCGCAAGGAGCGTCATGGTTTTCATGTTGGGTATCACGTAAGATGCCGGGCTGTGAGAGGGGGGCGCTAGGGGTCTGTTGTGAACGGTTGGAGGTTCAAGCACCTTGGCCATGACGCAACCTCCTTCTTTCCCGGCCGATCGACAGCATCACGCGGATCTGCTTTCTACGGCAAGATGCCATCTGAAGAACAACACTTGGATGCCCGGCACGATTGTATCGGGAAGCCAGGACTGGTGCAATGGACATTGCCGGAGGAGAGAAGAAACCTGGCCATGATACGTGTATTCTGCCGCGGCATTCCTCGACAAGGAGAGCGGTATTGTCTATATTTTGTGGACTCCATTGGCGGCGTGAGAACGACAATAGTCTTTGCTGATTGACGGGGTAATGGGTGCTATATGAATAAGCTGTCTCCA
>JAEURX010000004.1 GCA_016788885.1 Nitrospira sp.
CCCATCGAGGCGAACCGGCCGATGACGTCAAAGACGTTGTTTGCATGCACGGTGGTCAACACCAGGTGACCCGTGAGGGCGGACTGGATGGCAATCTGCGCCGTCTCGGCATCACGGATTTCGCCGACCATGATCTTGTCCGGGTCGTGACGCAGAATCGACCGCAACCCGCGCGCAAACGTCAGTCCCTTTTTTTCGTTCACCGGGATTTGCACGACGCCCGGCAGCTGATACTCCACTGGGTCTTCAATGGTGATCAACTTGTCCTCTTGAATATTCATTTCGCTGATGGCGGCATAGAGGGTCGTCGTCTTACCGCTCCCCGTCGGGCCGGTGACGAGCACCATGCCGTAGGGTCTGGTGATGGCGCGCCGAAACCGTTTGAGGTCTTCGGGATTGAACCCGAGACGATCCAGACGCAATGTGGACACACCGGTTGTGATCGCCTCCCGGTCCAAGATTCTGATCACGACGGACTCGCCGAAGACGCTGGGTAGAATCGAGACCCGGAAATCGACCGTTTTCCGGTCGAGGCGCATTCGGAAACTACCGTCCTGCGGCACCCGCCGCTCGGCGATATCCAGGTCGGACATGACCTTCAGACGAGATACCAACGGAGGATGGAGTTTGACGTCGAGCGGATCCATGGCGGACACCAGGATGCCGTCCACCCGAAACTTGACCGTCGTGGCACGGTCCGTGGCTTCGATATGGATGTCGCTCGCTCGGCGCTGCATGGCGCTGAGCATAATGGTGTCGAGCAACTTGACCACCGGGCTCTGGTCCTCACCGAAGTGATCGACGGTGAGCACTTCTTCGCCCCGCTCGTCCTCCTTGACCAACACCGATCGATACTCCGCTTCCAATTCGCGCAGCGCCTGACTCGACCCCTCACTACGCTCCAGCGCAGCCTGGATGGCGCTCCGCGAACTCACCACATAGTGCAGCGGCCGATTCAGCAGGATTTCCAACTCATCCAGTGCGAGGAGATTCTGAGGATCAGAGATAGCGATGGTCAGAACGCCCGCCTCATCCTTCACAGGGACGAACGGATGCCGTCGCATCAGCTTCACGGAGATGGTGTGATAAAACTCAGAGTCGACTCGAAATCCGGTGAGTTGGTCATACGGCAACCCAAACTGGGCCGCCAGCGCTTGCGCCAGTTGCGCCTCGGAGATCGTGCCTTCTTCAACCAGCGTTTGCCCCAGCGCCGCGGTGCTCCCGCCGAGGCGGACCACGACCTGATCCACCGTCCGGCGGGTGAGGATTCCTTCACGCACCAGCACATCGGACAGCGACGGCCGCGTAAGATGACGTTGCATGGCCATGTTACTCGCCTCCAACCGGTACCCGATTCCCTATCAAGAATCGCATCGAGCCGCGCGGTCGCCTCATTGGATCGTTCCCGCCATTTGAAAAATCGGCAGATACATGATGATGACGATCCCCCCGACCAACACGCCCATCACCAGCAACAACACCGGTTCGATCCAGGTCGTCAACTGACTGAGACGCACGTCGAGATCGCCTTCGTAAAACTCCGCGACATCTCTCAGCATGGGCTCTAACGAGCCGGTTTCTTCTCCGACCGACAGCATTTCAATCGCCAGCTTCGGCAAAATCTTCGGCCGCTCGATCGCGGCGGCCAGGGTGCTGCCCTCGCGAATTTCATTCACCGCCGAGACCAAGCCTCGCGACACAAAGCGGTTTGAGACGGCGCCGCGGGCAATTTCCAGCGCTTCAACGATGGGAGTACCTCCCGCCAAGACCGTGGCCAACGTGCGGGTCAATTGGATGGTATGGTGTTCCACCAAGATGGTTCCCAACAGGGGCAATCGGAGTAGATTGCGGTCGACGGACAACCGGCCGGCCGATGTCTGGTACCAGGCCCGTCCCATGACCGTTGCTACAATCACAATGATCGTGACCGGAATCAGTTGCGCCTCTCCTATGTGGATCACCGAAATCAGCAACCGAGTTGCCGTCGGCAAATTGGCCGAGGATTCGCCGTATACCGAGATGAAGGTCGGCATGACATAACTCAGAAGAAATCCCACCACCGCAACGCCGACGACGACGAGAAACGCCGGGTAGGCCAACGCCTTCGTCACCTTCTGACGCAACCCGATCATCAACTTGAGATACGCGATATACCGTTGAAGCACCTCGGCCAAATTTCCCGACTGCTCCCCTGCCCGAATGGTGGCGAGGTAGAGATCGGAAAAATACGCGGAGTGCTTGCCGAGCGCTTCCGAGGCTGACGCACCACCGCGAATATCCTGACGCACCGCTTTGAGTGCTTCACGAAACGAAGCCCGTTGGGTGCGATCGATCAGAAGATCCCACACCCGTAAGACCGGTAATCCTGCCTTGATCAGAGCCAGCAACTCCTGGTTGAACACAAGGAAGTCCTGGAGCGGCAGTTTCCCCCAACGACCCGTGGGAAGGCCCGGCACGCCGATCCCCGCCCCGCGTCGAGAGAGACGAAAGACCAGCAGGCCGTCCGATTCGAGCTTGGCGCGCACCAGATGCTCATCATCACCTTCGATATGCCCCTCAAAGGTGGTGCCATCCGCTCGTGCCGCTCTATAGGAAAACACCGCCATGAGTGTATCTGCCTCAGTCGAGGACGCAAGGCCATCCGTTCGCTACTGCGAGACCGCACCTGTCGAGACCGGTTGAATCGCCGCCTGTTGTCGCTTGGGCTCCGGCACACGGAGCGTCCGCCCGACCATGATCAGGTCGCCCGACACGCCATTGAGGGAGCGTAGCGCATTCACTCCCACCTTATGACGTCGAGCAATCGCCCAGAGGGTGTCTCCGTTACGGACGACGATCGTCTTCACCTGCGGTTCGCCCGTTGGGGTTGAGAACGCGGTTGATTGCGCGACAGGAGCCACGATTGTCCCGGTTTCAGCTTCGGAAAGGAACGTCTGAGACGAGGCCGGAGTTTCGTCCATCGCAGGCGGATGCTCCGTCACAGACTCTATTTTCGGCAAGGTCTCTGCGACGCCCTCCGGTATCGACGAGAGACTCTTTCCTCGAGACAACCCCGCCTTCGTCGATTGTCGTGTCGGGTGATGAGGCGGCTGAACAGCCTGGGCCACACGTTCCCGCTCCGTGCGGGCCGCGGACAACTCCTCACGTTGCAGGTCGATGATCTGCCTGGCATCCGCCAGGCGCCGCTCGGTCTCCTGCAACATCCCTTGAAGCTGCGCCCTGGCCACCTGCGCATCAGCTAACTCTTTACGTTGCTCGTCCAACTCCGTACGCAGTTCCGCCGCGGTGCGCTGTGCCTCCCGGACCGCTGCCTTCAGGGAATCCGCGGTCACCTGCAGGTCGGTGGGGGTCGGCTCGGACAACGGCGTCACGCGCGCACAGCCGGTTGAACCATACGGCAGCAGCAGCGCCACTACCCAACACCAGCATCGAAATCCAAATCCCAGCCGTCGCTTCTGAATCGTAGGGTGAATCATGATGTTCATGGCCTTACCATTGGTTGTAGGGAACGCCGTTGGTACCGACAAGATCAGACCCCGAAAAGACATCGACCATCCCGCCCTCAGCTTCATCGACCATTTCCTGCCAGGATGTACTCAGACCGGTTAAGGGGTCGGTCGGCACCCGACGCAGGTATCCGGCCGTCACCAGCGCCTGAATGCCTTCGGGATACTTCCCCTTGTCGGCCCGATGCTGATCGATGACGTCGCGGAGCGAAAACAGATCCTGACGTAACGCGCCTTCCTTGGCTTTGATGATAGCCGCATGGTAGGAGGGAACCGCCAGGGTCGCGAGGATCCCCACGATCGTCACCACGATCATCAATTCGATAATCGTAAAGCCACGAGGGGAAGACACCGTCCATGCGCGCTTACCAATCACGATATTTGGTGCCATCCAAGGCCAGTTCCTGACTCTGAGTCGTAACATCGTACACATCTTCCCCACACCAGTCTTTGATGCTGGCGGGATCTCGGTAGCAACGTAAGCGCCAGTCGGCCGCGCCCGTCATCGGATCTAACGGGATCGACCGGAGGTATCGGCGAATGGTCGTGCCACGGACGGTCGCCTGCTCTCCCGTGAGTTTCACTCCCAATAACACGTCGAGCGACTTCGGGTATCCGTAGGGCCCCGTCACATCCTTGCAGCTCAATCGATTCTTGACGCAGGCAGGACCGGTGAGCGTATCGCCGTCACGTGCCCATTCGAGGTGGAAGGCATCGATTGCAGCCCGAATCACCCGGAGATTCTGCCGCAACTCGATCTCTTTCGTCCGTTTGGTAGAAACCTTGGTGAACGGCAACGCAACGGAAGCAAGGATCGTGAGAATCGTCAGGGTCACGAGCAATTCAAGCAACGTCACGCCGGACTGTTTCACCGCACTCTCACCACTCCTGTCACATCAACCGGTTCCTGCGATGTGTCGGCCCCGGTATGTTTGGCCGTATGCAACCGTACGGTCGACACGCCGGGGGTCTTTGCCAGAAACGTGACCCGCAACAGCCGGCCGTCGTCCTTCGTGGCACCAACAGACCGGTGTAGACGCAGTTCGACGACCCCGTCCGCCAACGACGATGTCGCCGCCACTGGAGCCTTGCCGGCTTCCGTTCCCAACACTTCACCGAGCGTGGCATCCCGGAATTCAAGCACCTTGGGATCGAACTCCAACGTCAGGGTCTCGGTGTCGAACCCTTGCGCATGAGCCGCCATCACATCGACACGAACCTCTTTGTCGACCTGAACCGTCACATCTGCAGGCTGCAGGGAAAGCTGCAATCCCTGCGTGGTTGATTCGGGAGTCGCCCCCCCCGCCTTGGATTTCTTGGATACCGATTTTTCGGAGACCGTTCCTGTGGCAGTCGGCAACGCCACACGAGCCGCTACTTGCTTCGGCTGCATGGCGAATAATGGAGCCGTGGAATAGACCGATTCGGTTCCGGACCAGAACGCCTGCCCCTGCGGACCCGGTAGACGTAGAGAATTCACAATATGCGGCGTAATGGTCAGAATGACTTCCGTGGTGACTCGCTGGGTCTTGAAAGAACTCAGCAGATTGCCCAAGAACGGGATATCGCCGATCCAGGGAATCGTCACTTTCGTACGGCGGTCCTCTTCCTGCAACAGTCCGCCCAGAACAATAGTCTCTCCGTCGCGCACATTGAGCATCGTCTCCGCCGAACGGTTGCCGAATTTGAACTGTGAGATGGGGGGTGATTGCTGCAGCAACACCGTGTCGCCCAGACGGATCACCTCGATCTTCATTTTCAACGACAGTTCATTCGCCAGATGAATGTTCGGCTCGACGGTCAGTTTGACGCCGGTATCGCGAAACTCGATTGAGGTCACCGTGGAGGTGGTCGGAACCGCACCGGTTGCGGCCTGTCCTGGCAATACATTGGTGGTGGACAACAAAATCGGCTGCTTGTCGCCGATGTTCACTTCGGCTTTCTTATTGTTCAGCACCCGCACTTTCGGCGCAGCCAGTGTCTTGGCATCCGTGATTTGCTTGAAAAAATCGAGCTGCACATTAGTGGGAAGCTTGAAGAGATAGTTGTCCTGCCCCAAGCTTGCCAAGTTCCGATAGGTAAATTGCTGTGCGATATCACCGGCAATCGTGCCGGTAAATCCCGGCGGCACCATCGCGGCGGCAATTTGCTTGGGATACGACAGCCCGTACTGTTGGTCGACCGTTCGGTTCACCTCGAGCACTTCCACGTCGAACAACACTTCGGAATCCTCGCGATCGTTGGCCTGAATGATCTTCTCCGCCAACTCCACCTTCTCCGGCTGATCGCGAACCACAATCGTATTCAGCGCCTCGTTGCCATGGATATGCTTCACATCCAGCATCGACTTCAGCAACGCCACCATGTCCTTGGCCTTGGCCGATGACAGATAGAAGGTCCGAATCATCAAATCCTGATACTGTTCCTGCTTTTGCTTGGTATTGGGACTGATGATGAAGAGCGTGGGGCCGGCCTTCTGCGCGAAAAGGCTATTGCTATTCAGCACCAACGAGAGCGCTTCATCAAACGGCTTCTCTTCCAATGACACGGTGATGGGATCGTTGCGGACGTCCTTATCGAAGACAAAATTCACATGCGCCGCTTTTCCCAAGGCCTCGACCACTTCCTTCAATCCGGCATTGCGAAACTGCAAGGTGACCGGCTGTTTCTGACGATCATCCCGATCAGCGGCATGCTGCTCGGCCGA
>JAEURX010000005.1 GCA_016788885.1 Nitrospira sp.
GGGTACGACCGGTATAACGTGTCGGACAATGACGGCGTGGCGTCGCTGACGGGGAACGCGGTCTGGCTCAAGGAGAACCCGAAGGCCCTGCTCAAGATCTCCGGGCACTGCGATGAACGCGGTACCCATGATTACAATCTCGTGCTCGGTGAAAAACGTGCCAAGGCGGCGAAGAGCTTCCTGGTCGACATGGGCGTCAACGCCAAGCAGGTCGCGATCATCTCCTACGGGAAGGATCGTCCCTTCTGCGCCGATCATGATGAAGTCTGCCATCAACAGAACCGGCGCGGCCACATGTTGCTGCGCAAATAATCGAGAGGCCCCGGCGTCTGCCCCTGAGGCGCCGGGGCCAGGTGTGAGCCGCCCTGTCCCTTTCCCTCTTCCCTATTCCGTCTCTCGCCCCACTTCCGTCATCACCACCCGAGTTCCTCGATGAGCCTCGAGGGCATCGTTCCCTTCTGGCAGGGCTGTCGGTAGATTTTTGGTCCGGCCGAGACGATACCTTCCGGTTTGACGCGTCTGCCTTCTGCGGGAGCATGGTGACAATACGCGGGAGCTTATGGTATTGAGCCTCAGCGGGGACAGACGTTCTGCCCCTCATTCGCCGAAGGAGTATGCTCGTGAACCAGCGCTTTGGAATTACCGTGAAGTTTTTAATTTCAGCCGACTCGCCGGAAGAGGCTGAGGAGATTATCGAATCTGCCTGCGAGAAAATGGCGTCATCCATCCATGAAGGGGATGTCAGCTACGAAGGCATTGAGGATATCGAAGAGGAAGATGAGTAATGACGCTGTCCGTCTTGGCCGCCAGTAATGCCGTGGGTCGATGCCGGCCACGCCGGGGTGCTGCATCGGGTCTGTGGGACGAGCGACCGGGGCGGTTTTCGTTTCAGTCGGAGATGCGGACGTTATGACGGACTCAGTCGAGCCTGCCGGAGCCGATTCCCGTCCTGCGGGATTTCTGAACCGGATTCATCAGTCCAATAAGCAGTATCTCCCGCAGTGGCTCGGTGTGCCGGCGCACATTCATCACGTCGCGTACCGGATGGCCAATCCGCCGGTGGAACGACCCAACAGTCGCCGGGAGTTTCAGCATCTGCTCCAGGCATTGGAAATTAGCGAAGGCGCGATTGAGGAGCGCTTTGGCTATGGGTTCAAGGTTGCGGCCAACGGAGACCGCTTGGTGGTGGTGTGGGAAGCCCACACGGAGTACTACAGCTACCAGGTCTGGCATGTGCTCAAGGACGCGAGCGCCCCGTTGGATTTCGGCCCGATCACGTTCCCGGGGTATGTTATGCCCCTCTGTCCCCTCGGCGTTCGGGTGAACGCCCTGGACCTGCTCTTTCTGCCTCAAGATCTGCCGCTCGAGCGGGAACTGCCTGCGAGACTCCCCGGCGCCATGGTGTACGGGAGTCGGATTCTGGGGGACGATATTGTGGCGGTCACCAGTTTCACGCCCGATGAGTTCGATCGGGAGCGATATCTGGTTTGTTCAACCTCGGAGCAGGTGCTCCGGCAACAGGTGGCGAAAGTGGTGGATACGATCGTCGCGATCGAAAACTACTATCACCTGGTCATGTTGCCGATGAAGGCCTTCTCCCGGGCGGTCGATCAAATTCATGACTATGAGCAACGGCATCTCTATCAGCGGGCCGTACTGATCGAGCAGTTGGGCGGGACCACTCCGCCGACGATGCAGAAGTGGCTGACGGTCCTCACGCAGGACCTGCTGCAAGTGAGCCGGTTGGCGGAATCGATGCGATATCGGCTGTCGGCCTCGGTGCCCTACGACCGTATCGTGCAAAGCAACCTGGCGGCGTTACAGGAGCGGCCCTATCCTCCGCTTCGGCAAATCTCGGAATATGTGAGTTGGAAGATCACCGGCGTCACAGACGGCTATCAACAGTTGCTCCGCCGCATCGATGCCATGGAGAAGGATTTCGAGGCCACCGTCGCCGTCCTTCGTACCCACATTGAACTGCGGTTGCAGGAGCAGAATATTCAACTGCAGGATCAGAACATGAAGTTGCTGGCCAGCGTGGATTCCACAACACGCGCGCAGGCGATTCTCCAACGTACGGTTGAGAGCCTCTCCGTGATCGTCATCACCTACTATCTGACAGGCTTGGGCGGCTATGTGCTGAAGGCTTGTTACGAGATGGGGTGGATCAAGAATGCCAATGTGGCGACGGCGATTTTCGTGCCGATCGCGTTCGCGATTTCCTTCACCCTCATGACGGTGGGGAGGACAATCATCGTCAAGCGGATGGCGAATCCCGCCACGGACCCTGGGGGACACTGACGTCCCTCTTGGGCTGCTCCACTCAAGGAGCGGGTGCTCCCCGAACCCAGAGCCAGGTGGTAATGAAGCCGCGACCGCATTCGCCTGGCCTAGGCGGCGGTCAATTCCTTCCTGTCGGGCGTGGTTCCGACAGTCGACTCTTCCAGGACGAGCCCGATCAAGCGCTGTAGACGGCTCTGCTCGTCCTGACGCACTCGAATGAACTCCACACCAGCCTTCTGCTCGGTTGCCCAACGAACTTTCGCGAGCCCCACGGTCAGCGGTCTGGCCTGATCCGGTGCCATGACGTGCAACTCAAGATAGTCGCCTGGTCGAACGGGAAGAGTCGTTTCGATGGCGCAGCCGGGCGCCGAAAGATTGATGAGCGTGCCCTGGCCGAACATTGAGTCTCCGGAGAGCCGAACTGGGTAGGCGACGGTCACGCGGGCGGATGAACGAAGATCCATGTCCATGGTAAGGCCTCCTTGCCTTCACCCTCGATTTCTGAGGGCCTACAGACCTTTTCGGTAGGGGTTTTTCTGAACTTTAGCGGGGCGGCTAAGAACGCCTGCTTGTCACGGAATCAAGGGGAATCCTTAGGAGTTCCTGTGGGAGGAACCGGAGGTGCCAGGGGGGCGTTCGGGAGCGGGCGATGGCTTGTCAGCCAGAGTGCCAAAGGAATACCGATAGGAAACGGGAGGAGGATGAGCAGGAGAAGGGCAAGGGGGCTCCCCTTGGGCGCTCGGGGAATTTGTAGCTGCTTCAGGGGGAACATGGCGAGTCTCCTCACCCCTTCCACATTGAGTCTTCCGCGTGAGAGGCCCCATGCCCCTGCGCTGGTTCCGGAGCGAGGTTCTGCCGCAGGAGATCCGTAACCCAGTGGAGGACCAGGGTGGAAAACGCCGCCACCGCGATGAGCATGTCCAAGCTTAGTTCCATGATGTCTCTCCTGTGACGTGATGAAGGAGCTGCTCTATGCGTTCAATGCAGCAACCCCTATGCCAGTCTGATCTCGATTGTCTCCGGTCAATGGTCACGTTGATTCAATGGGATGCCCCATCGTGATCATTGCAGTGAACGGAATGGGTGGTCCGGAAGGGGAAAAACAGATACGGCACCGTATCCTTCCCGATACGTAGGACGAACCGCGCGTATGTATCCAGAACACCTGCAGGCGCTGTTACTCGCGAGCAGGTGATTCTGGGGGATGCTGGTTGATTTCGGAAGCTGAACAGCGTATCCATCTCAGGTGGTGCCACGGAATGACGGAACACCACGCCTTTCTGAAAGGAACTTGTGGAGCGTCGCGATAGCCCTCGTTATGAAATTCAGGTGCCGCTCACCTTTTCCGGCCAGTCCATTGCCGGAAGCGGGTTGATGACCAGCCTCTCCAAGGAAGGCTGTCACGTCGTCAGTGAAGACTCACTTCCTGCCAGGGCCTGTCTCTCCCTCCACGTTGAGTTTCCGGCGCCCTACGAACCCTTGACGGTGGAGGTCGCGGAGGTACGGTGGACAGATGCCACCGGGTTTGGGCTCGTCTTTGTGCATGTACACGACGAAGAGCATGCCAGACTGCAAAAGTTTATCGATTGGTTAAAGCGGACGCAGAATAACTAGTCCCTTGTCTGCCCAATGAAGGGCTACCTTGGTCAGTGGTTTTCGTTAATGGGCTCGAGGCGGGACTTCAACATGCACGTCCACGAAATTGTCTGATGTCCCTGCAGGAAACGGGGGAAACGGGTGGGCGTTCACTACGGCCAGCAGTGCAGCCTGGTCGAGCTTCAGGTCCCCGGAACTCCGTTCGACTTCAATGAGCTGCGCCTCTCCGTTTGCATAGAGCCGAAAGCCGATGCCCGGTCCTCGCCGTAACGCGGTGACCTGGCGACCTCCGGGGTCGTCCTGTAGCCGTTGCCGGATCAATCCCTGCAGCATTTTCCAATAGCCATCCTGCCGTGCCAGATTCCGAGTTCCGACCAGTTCCTCTTCGTTCACCTGGCCTTCCAGGAGGGCGAGGTCTGCGGGTGCGTGCTGAAGGTGTCGCAGGCCCTCAGTCATCTGCAGCGAAAGGTCTGCCGGACCTCGGTGGTGATCCGCGTAGCCTGGAATGGCGATCGTGATGATGACGGTGCGACTGAGCAGTGGCTCCACCTGTTCCCCGCGCGGGCGACCGATGAGAATGTGAACGGTCGTCGCTTTTGGGGGTGTCCCTATGGTGCTCGACAGTCGGCCCAGGTCGACGGTGGTGGAATACCCATGTCGGTGGTGGTCCATGTCCATCGGCACGATGTACGGGGCTGTGTCGGGGATTTCGAACCGGGCGAGCAGCGGGATGCCTTGCCAGGCCGGTGAATCGGGGACGTGAATGAAGACCGTGAGTCGACGATTGACCGGTATGGAGCCGAACAAGCTGTCGGCGGGCAACTCGATCTGGAGATCTTGCGGTGCGAGTTGGATGGGCGATCCGTTCGCGTATGGCGCCCCGCCAGTGAGTGCCAGCACTCCCGGGATCAGCAGGCGCAGGGACCATTGACGGAAACGGGCGCATGCCGGGGTGAACAGTCGATGAAACACATGAGATCGCATGATCGTGCTCGCGTGGGTGGGCGACGCTGTTCGTGTCTCTCTCATGAGTATCACGAGGTGGACGGGGCACCTACTCAAAGTCGGAAACCTGCCGACACACTCGCGCAGAGGTTGCGTAGATCGCAGGGATCAGGCAGGATGTCGCCTCGCGGGTGTGCACCTCACTGATGAACCTAGGGCCTACTATGGATCTTCCCCGGCTTCGTACTCCGTGCGTGATGGTCATTTTCGGGATCGACGGCGATCTTGCGAAGCGGAAACTGCTTCCAGCCGTCTACAATCTCATGGCCGGGCAGTTCCTGCCGGAAGAATTCGCCATTGTGGGACTCGATCGGCCGGAAAGTACGACCGAGGCTTTTCGAGAAAAATTGGATCGGGTCATGGGCGAGTATTTGCCCGTGTCCGCCGACCGAGCGGTCTGGCAGGCGGTGTTGCAACGCGTGCATTACCTGGCTGGGGATTTTCAGGAAGGAAGTACCTATCGCCGGCTCAATGATCTCCTGTCGGAAGTGGACAGGACCACCGAGACCAAGGGGAATTACATTTTCTATCTGGCGACCATTCCGGGATTGTTCGGCAGAATCGTGACGCATCTCGGCGAGTACGGGTTGACGGTCGAACGGGAGGGAATCTGGCGTCGAGTCATCATCGAAAAGCCGTTCGGACATGACCTGGATTCCGCGCGGGCTCTCAATCATGAACTGCAACGTGTGCTGCAGGAACGTCAGATCTACCGGATCGATCACTATCTCGGCAAGGAAACGGTGCAGAACATCCTGGTGTTCCGGTTTGCCAACGGCATCTTTGAGCCGGTGTGGAATCGGCGATATATCGATCATGTGCAAATCACGGTGGCGGAGAGCCTCGGGGTCGAACACCGCGGCCGATACTACGAACAGGCCGGCGCCTTGCGGGACATGGTGCCGAATCACCTCCTGCAGCTGCTCTGTTTTTTGGCGATGGAGCCGCCCAACTCCTTTGCCGCGGATGCCGTGCGCGACGAGAAAGCCAAGGTCCTACGTGGCGTGATTCCACTGAGTTCCCTCGACGTCTTGCGGTTTGTCGCGTTTGGTCAGTATGGCCAGGGGGCGATCGACGGGAAGCCTATTGACGGGTATCGCGCGGAACCGCATGTAGCTCCGGAGTCGATGACAGAGACCTTCGTGGCGATGAAACTCTTTGTCGACAACTGGCGCTGGGCCGGAGTGCCGTTTTATTTGCGGACGGGAAAACGCATGACCCGGCGTTTGACCGAAATTGTGGTCCAATTCAAGTGCGCGCCGTTTATGTTGTTTCGAAAGACTCAAGTCGATCGGTTGGCCCCGAATGTGCTCGTCATCCGGATCCAACCGGACGAGGGTATTTCTCTGCATTTCGGCGCCAAGGTTCCGGGACCGACGGTGCGGATCGGGACCGTGGATATGGATTTTCAGTATGCCGACTATTTCGGGAATGCTCCGCATACCGGGTACGAAACGCTGCTCCACGATGCCATGGCCGGCGACGCGACGCTGTTTCAGCGCGCCGACAACATCGAATTGGGCTGGTCGGTCGTGCAGATGATTCTGGATGTCTGGAAGTCTCTTCCCGGGCCGGCGGCCTTTCCGAACTATCAAAGCGGAAGCTGGGGCCCTCCGGAAGCCGACGCGCTCTTGCGGCGCGAGGGCCGAGAGTGGTGGAACGGCGGGCAGGCCTAGAGGCGTGCTGGAATCGAACGCGAGGTTGGTGATGACGCAGGGCGGGATGGAGATTGCCACGCTGGCGGGAGGCTGCTTTTGGTGTCTGGAAGCGGTCTATGACCAGGTCAAAGGCGTGCACTCGGTTGAATCCGGATATATCGGCGGTCAAGTGGATGAGCCGACCTATGAGCAAGTGTGCGGCGGTCGAACCGGTCATGCGGAGGCGGTGCGGATCACCTTCGATCCTTCGGTGGTGAGCTATCGCGATCTGCTGAACGTATTTGTTGTCATTCATGATCCGACGACAGTGAATCGACAGGGGAACGATATCGGGACCCAATACCGTTCCGCAATTTTCTATCACTCCCCCGAGCAACAACGTTGCGCGCAGGAAGTGATTGCGGCTGTGACGGAAGCGGGCCTCTACCAGAATCCGGTGGTGACCGAGGTGGTCCCGGCGACGCAGTGGTTCGAAGCGGAACGCTACCATCAAGAGTACTTTGCGCGGAATCCGTTTGAAGGGTACTGCGCGTATGTGGTGGGGCCAAAGGTCGCGAAGTTCCGCCAGAAGTTTTCGTCTCTACTCCGGGGGTGATCGAGAAACGGCAGGCCGACCCTAGACGCGCTTGAGCAGCCTGAACATGCCGTCGCGCAGGTCCTGAAGCACACTTGGTTGCTGGGTGACCTGATATCGTTTGATGAGAAGCTCTGCTTGAGGCGGACAGAACGGCCACTCGATGGCACTCTTGCCCTGGACCTGAGCCAGCAGGTCCTCATCCGACTCCTCTGCCGAGGCATGAAGGACGATCATGGGATCTTTGGGGTCGAGGAGGCAGGTCGAGTCATAGCCGGCTTGCCGGTGCTGCTCCGGTCGGTAGAGGGCGACCTTGTGCGCCCCCGTTGAGAAGACGGTGTCCCCTTCACGAATCGGCCCCTCCGGTGCCAGGGAGAACAGCACCATCGGAGTGAGAATGATCACCGCTGCGGCCGCAGCAATGGACCAGAGTGGCGGCTCAGTTCCCTGTCGAGGGAGCGTAGTGGGTCGATTCACAGTGCTGACGGGCCTCCATCCGATGGGACTTGCGTCCCCGTCCCAACTACTTCACACTCACGTTCCCGCGCAAGTCGGTCATCTTACCCGATGCGACGGAGAAAGGCGCGCACCGACACGGAATATGGTCTATTGTCCCATGTGTTCAGGCAGTGCCAAACGCGTGGCCCGGCACGGCTGGAAGGATTTCTTTCTGCATTTGATGGGCTACTATCCATTCCGATGCACGCTCTGTCACCATCGCTTTCGCTTGCGTCGCCGTACCTGAGTGCCGATTTCCATCTGTGACTTCGGATTCACACGTTCATTATTGTGCCAGTGTGAGTCACCCCATGGCTGTTTGGCTGATCGCTTCGTCGTCCAAACTAGACTTGCATCGCCTCGGGAAGATTCAGTAGGATTCTTTTCCGAAGCGGTACCATGGTCTCAAGCGAATGAGTGGGTTACATGTCGTATTGTGGAAAATGCTCCGGGTATACCAAGCGATCTCGACGGCAGGGGCTGCTGGATTTCTTCTTCTTCCTGATCGGCTATTATCCGCATCGCTGTCTGCGATGTGGACGCCGATCCCATCTTCGTCAGCGGGTCTGATTCTTCGCTCAGTTCACATCCTCTTCGGTGGCTCGCGCGTCGGGACCCCTCCTCGTTGAGGACGGTTTCGATCGAGCCAGGCTGTGAGGCTGTCGGAATGTGCCGGACCATCCCATGGTCAACATGCGGGTGCGTGCCTACAGGCTCTCATCATCGGAATCGCGTGCGGCAGGATCGTCAGGTCCATCCTCGGTTTTGAGAGACGAAAAATCAAAGAGCGTGCGATCCAGCAGTAACGAAGGGGCGATGTTGCCGAGTGCGGCGAACATGCTGTCGTTCGATCCTGGAAACCGCTGATTCCAGTCTTGCAGCATCTGCTTGACCTGTTTGCGTTTCAGGTCTTCCTGCGAGCCGCACAGATCACAAGGGATGATCGGAAATTGAAGCAGCTCGGCATAACGGGCCAGGTCGGCCTCCTTCACATACGCCAACGGGCGAATCACCACATGGCGGCCGCTCTTGGAGCGTAGCTTGGGGGGCATCGCTTTCATCTTGCCGGTAAACAGCAGATTCAAGAGGAGGGTTTCGAGAATATCATCGCGGTGGTGTCCCAGGGCAATCTTGGTGGCACGTAGTTCGGTGGCCAGCCGATAGAGGTGCCCGCGACGTAGGCGCGAGCACAGGGCGCAGGTGGTGTCGCCTTCTGGAATCAATCGCTTGACGATGGAGTATGTGTCGCGTGTTTCGATGTGAAACGGTACCCCGCGCTTGGTCAGATAGTCAGGGAGCACGTGGGCGGGGAAGCCCGGCTGTTTCTGATCAAGATTGACGGCCACGATCTCAAATTCGATCGGTGCCCGGCTGCGAAGTGAGAGCAGAATCTCCAAGAGCCCGTAACTGTCTTTCCCGCCTGAAAGACAGACCATGACCTTGTCGCCGTCCTCGATCATCCGATAGTCGGCGACCGCCTGTCCGACGAGGCGGCACAATCTGGTCTCCAGGCGTTCGAGTTCTTCGGGAGGTTTGGCTCGCCGTGGGGAGGGCGACGTCAGCGGAGTGATGAGGGGTTGCATGGTTCGGCATTGTAGCGCAAGCGTGGCTGGGAATGGGATAGGGGGCAGCACCGAGGGTTTCACCCTAATCAGCAGCCATCCTTCCGTCCGAGCGGCCAGCGCAATTTCCGCGAGCTGCTATAGTTGAAACAGGACAAATTGGCGTCGGACGAGGCTTTTTGGTGGCGGGACGATGGGGCGAAGCGAGAAACAGCGACCACAGCGGGGCCTTCCGGCAACTCCTGCACCGGCATGGACGGAGTGGAACGACGAGCAACTTCTCGACCTTCGCATGTGCGATTTGGATCTACGGCTCGACGGCACGTTTTATCAAGAGCCGATCGCACAGTTGTATCGCGAATTGGCCGCACGCCGGTTGCTGTTCCGGCCATATGTGTGGATTTCAGACGAGTGGTTCACCCCGGACGGCGTGCCGGGAATTGCCGTCCCCTTCTATCTCGCCCATCCGCGGCTCGCGAAGTTGGAAGCTAGTCAGATGCTGGAAGTGGAGGGAGGCACACACGACTGGTGTATGCGCATCTTGCGTCACGAGGCCGGCCATGCGATTGAAAATGCTTTCCTGCTCCGTCGTCGTCGGCGGCGGCAGAAATTGTTCGGACGCTCCTCTCAGCCCTATCCTGAATACTATACGCCGCGGCCCTACAGCCGGAGTTTCGTGCGTCACCTGGATGTCTGGTACGCGCAAAGTCATCCCGATGAAGATTTTGCCGAAACGTTCGCCGTGTGGCTCGATCCGCAGTCGTGCTGGCGCGAGCGGTATCGCGGATGGCCGGTGATGAAGAAGCTGGAGTTCATGGAGCGGCTCATGGGCGAGTTGGCCGAGGTGGCGCCAAGGGTGACCGGGCGGCAATTGCTGGATCCGCTGCCTCGCATCTACAAGACCTTGCGCGACCACTATGAGGAAAAACGGAAGCACTATGGGATCGGGCGCGCGTCATCCTATGACAGCGACCTGAAAAAGCTGTTTTCGGACCAGCCCGTCCATGTCAAGAATCTCAGCGCCGCCGAGTTTCTGTCTCGCACACGCAAGGAGATCCGCCGCCGCGTCGCAGAATGGACCGGTGAATATCAGTACACCATCGATCAGGTTCTGGAGAGCATGATCGAACGATGCCACGCGTCGAAGTTGCATCTGACGCAGCCACGCGAGCAAGCCAAGCTCGATTTCGCGATCCTGCTGACGGTGCAGACCATGAACTATCTGCACAGCGGGAGGCACAAGGTAGCGTTATGAAGCGATTGCGCGTGCTGGTGCTCATGCACAAGGATCTGGTTCCTCCGGAGCCGCTCAACGGTCAGAATCCGGAGGGCGCGGAATGGCGGACGGAATATGATGTCGTCTCAACATTGAAAAAGCTGGGCCACGACGTGCAGGCGCTCGGCGTGAAAAGTGATCTGGAAGTCATCCGCACAGCGGTGGAGGGATGGAAGCCGCACATTGCCTTCAACCTCTTAGAGGAATTCGACGGCCTGGCCGTCTACGACCAGAATGTCGTGTCCTATCTGGAGTTGATGCGGATCCCCTACACCGGCTGCAATCCGCGCGGGCTCATGTTGGCCAGGGACAAGGCCTTGGCCAAACAGGTGATGTCCTACCATCGCATCCCCTATCCGGAGTTCATGGTGGTGCCGTTACATCGGATGGTGCGGCGACCCAAGTATCTGTCCTTTCCGCTGATCGTGAAATCCATCACAGAGGAAGCGTCCTTGGGGATTTCGCAGGCGTCGATCGTGGACGACGATGAGAAGCTGCGCGAACGGGTGGCCTTCATCCATGACCATATCGGGACCGGAGCCCTCGTCGAGCGATACATCGAGGGGCGCGAACTCTACGTCGGTGTGATGGGCAATGCCCATCTGCAAGTCCTTCCGGTCTGGGAATTGGTGATGGACAAGATGCCGGACGAGGCGCGACGCATCGCGACGCAACGTGTGAAGTGGAGTCGCAAATACCAGGACAAGTACGGCATCTGCTCCTGCGAGGCGAGGAATCTTCCGGACGGGGTCGCCGATCAGATTCAGCATCTCGCCAAGCGTGTCTATCGTGCATTGGGCTTGAGCGGCTATGCGCGCATCGACATGCGGATGGACAAAGACGGCAATGTCTACGTCCTCGAAGCCAACCCCAATCCGCAAATCGCGAGCGGTGAAGATTTTGCCGACTCAGCCGAGAAAGCCGACCTGGCCTACAAAGATCTGCTGCAGGAATTGTTGCAGGTGGGGTTGCGATGGCGCCCCGCCCAAGCCGCGTAGCGGATGTTGAAACGGGCTTGCGGCTGCGTTCTCGCTTCGTTCAGTCCCTCAACGTACTGCGCAAGTACGCTTCGGTCCTTCACTCGCTGCGGCCTTGCCGTCAGGCCCGTTTGACCATCCGCGAGAGCAGCCGCTGAAACGTCTCCCCAGCTGCGTTCTCGTTTCGCTCCAGTCCTCGACGTACGTCACGCAGTACGCCTCGGGCTCTCGCTCAAACCTCTGAACATGATCAACGCACTATCGGGAGGGTGAGTCTACGGTCCCCAGCGGATGCCGAAGAGCAGCGCCACGCTGGTGTTGTCGTTCGGTACGGGCGGTGAGAGGGTGATGTGGTGCAAGTTCACCATGAGGGTCGTTGAGAACGCGATTTTGGGCCCGATCTGATATTCCAGGGACATGCCCAGCGGAATGAAATGGCTGGTGTCATTGCGATCGATCTTGGAAGGGCCGCTGCCCCGGTTCAGGTCGGCGTGCAGGATGCCCAAGCCGGCAAAGGGGACGATATTGAATCCGCCGTCGAGTCGGAGATGATATTTCGCCACGCCGGCGACCCCGACCTGTGTCAGGTCACCCACTGGGGTGAAGAGCGCCAACCCGCCAAATGAAAAGTTCGGGTCCACGTAGTAATCGAGTCCGAAGCCAAGCGCAAAGGTCGTGTTGTTGGTCGTGCCGGTCCACAGACCCACGTCGGTCGTGAACCCCCAATGAGTTCCTTGCGATTCCGCAGATCTGGCCGGCGAGGACCAGACACAACCAATGAACAGGAAGATGCAGAACAGAATCTGGATTCGTCGTAAAGGTGTCATGGCGTCGGTCTCAATGTGAACGCGCAGGTTGTAGCATAGGCCATTTCTGCGGACAAGCATACGTCGCGTGGTGGCGGCGCGATGTCTAGGGTTGTCAAGGTGCGCGGAGCTCCAGTATGCTGGGGCCTCTTGCGGGGGTGGGTATGAAAAAAGAATCGATGACGCCGGCCGAAGCGGCAGACGCCTTGTATAAGCTGATTCCGCGTCGAATCACGGTTGAGACCTTGGGTGATTACGGGATTGAGGGCACGGAGGAGCAAGAGGATGCATTCACGCGGGAGATCCTGTCCTTCACACTTTATTGGGCGTCGGCAGCGATCAACGCGCATATTCCGCGGAAGTATCGCGAGCTGTTGTTCCAGCGGGTGCTCGACCTGATTCGTGCGGATTGGGAGACCACGTATCGTCTGGGTGCGGTACCCTGGGACGAGTACCTTCTGGAAATGGAAGCACGCCGCGCTCGATATGCCCCGGTGGGCGATTATGAAGGCGGGGCCATGGCAGCCTCCGAGGAAATTTCAGATGTGTTGGAGACCGAAGGGCTGATTCAAACGGAGGATCGGCCGAAGTTGCTGGTCTTGCTTCCCGACCTGGTGCCGCTGGACAAGTACCAGGAATTGCTCAGCCAGTGTGTGTAGGCTGTTGAAAAAGCCCGCGCGCGGAGTTCGGAGGCTCAACGTACCCGGAGGGTACGCCTCACCTCTTCGCTGGCTGCGGCCTTGCTCGACGGCTTTTGTGAACAGCCCACGATTCATCCTAGGATGGGCTGCGGACGTCTGCGCGCGAGGGTGTCATGACCGGCTACAGATAGCGGTGTGACAGCACCTTGCCGCTGGTATCGAGTTCATACAAAAGCGGGGCGCCTGTCGGAATATTCAGCTCCAGGACCTGCTCTCGCGTCAGCTGTTCGAGTTGCATCACCAGCGCGCGCAGGCTGTTGCCGTGGGCGGCGATGAGGATGGTTTCTCCCTTGAGCACGAAGGGCTTGATGCGGCTGTCGTAGTAGGGGAGCACACGCTCGGCCGTATCTTTCAGGCTTTCCCCGCCGGGCGGCCGCACGTCATAACTCCGTCGCCAGATCTTCACCTGCTCATCGCCGAACTTCTTGGCCGTTTCGGCTTTGTTCAGCCCCTGCAACTCGCCGTACATCCGCTCGTTCAGGGCCTTGTCCTTTTCAATGGGGATAGCCGTCTGTCCGATGGCTTCGAGTACGAGCCGAAGCGTTTCGTTGGCACGAGCCAGCACGGAGGAGAATGCGCGGTCGAACTTGAACTCCGCCAGTTTCTTCCCGGCCGCTTTGGCCTCTTCGATGCCCTTGGGGGAGAGTGGGACATCGACCCACCCGGTGAAGCGGTTTTCCAGATTCCACTGTGATTCGCCGTGACGGATTAGAACTAGTCTGCTCATGGTATCTCGTCTCCTTGTCCGAAGGGGGCTGAATCGACAGGGTACGCGATTGCCCCTTGATCCTGTCAAGGTCTCCGGCTCGTTCGAGCTTGTGGCGGATGCGCCTTGTCGGTTGCATTCAGTGGTGGCAGTCAGTACCATGCCGCCGATTTCTCCTCATGCGTGGAGCATCGCGATGTCGACGGTTTCCCCCACAGACTGGTCTCAGTTGCAACAATGGTGGCAGGCGATGGGGCGTCGTCTGCAGGTCGAAGATCGCGTGGAGGCCTTTTTCCGTCGGGCGTTCGGGGTGAGCCAGGCGTTGGCTGGGGTGGTGCAGGTCGGCGGAGAGGTCGAGTACATTCTTTTCGTGTTGGTGCGGTACTGGATTCCAGTCGTACTGCCGCCGCCAGGCCGGGAACGGGCGTCCAAAGGAGATCCGGACTATTGGCTTGAGTCCGAGCAAATTCTGAAGGCAGCCGCCATCCGGTTGCGGGAACTCAAGCCGCTGATTGAACTGCTGACGGCGACGAATCCCCTGGGTGGTGGGGTGACGGAGCCCACGGTGTCCAGGCCGCCGATCGTGGAGGTTGAGTTGGCCAATATGCTGCAAGGAATTGCGGAGTCCGCCGGCAGTTATGGTGGGCCTGACTACACGTCGGTGATCAAGACCTTCGACCCGGTTCCGTTGCGGCAAACGCAGCCCTTCAAGCACAACAAGAAAAACAGTGCCGAACTGTGGGTGGTGTTCCTCCTGCGCGAACATTTCCGGAGTCTCGGGCTCGGTAAGGACCGGTACTGGCCCTTGGTGGCGGGATTATGCTCAGCGGCCGGCATTGCCAACCCCAGCGGGCAACCCTACGGGCCGGATGAGCTGAAGTCCTGGTGGCAAAAAAATTGGCCGCGCACCTATACGCAACTTGAGCAAACGCAGGCCACGCCTGATCTCAGCGGGGCGGCGTACCAACAGGATTTCGATTGGTTCGCCTCGTGGATCGAGTGGCAGCGTCGACGGCTGGTCGAGGAGGGCTAGCTGGAGGCGCACCGATTCAGGGTGCGAATTACACTTGGGTCAGGCTGGTCGGATGTGGTTTGGCGGGTGCCCCCTTCGGTCCGTCAGGCGGACCGTCCTTCAGCATGGTCACGACCAAGCCGATTTTCAGCACCAGCAGCCCGACTCCGACCCAGACGACGTAGGGCTGTACGCCACCCAATTCTCCCAACATCTGTTGTTTGCTCTCGTCGGCTCCGGCCCGCTGCCCTTTGATCTTGGCGAGTTGTTCCTTCGCGTGCCAGAAGTAGATGTAGTTGGCGCTGGCTCCCGCAATGATCCGCCAGACGATGTCGGCCGAGAGATCTTGCGTGATGTAGAACGCCATGGCGGGTCCGATGGCATAGATGAGCGCGTAGCCGTACATTTTCCGGTACAGGAACCAGAGAAACGGCTCGAAGACGAAGGCCGGCCAGTGCCAGGTCAGCGCGAATTGTGGACCGGAGGGGCCCGAAAACTTCTTGAACGTTTCGAGGTAGCGATCGGCGTTCGGGCCGATGAAGGCTTTCCACAGTTCCGTGTCCGTCAGGGGGCCGCTAGGCTGCTCCGGTTCAAGGACGGTCTCTCGGGGTTCGACGGTGAACGCTCCCCCGCATTGGTGACAAAAGCGGGCGTCGTCCCGGTTTTCTTGTCGGCACTGTGCGCAGGATTTCATACCGCCACCTTATCCCATCCGCCGTCTCTTCCCGTCAAGGGACACCTCCCGTGGAACGCCTCTGTCCAAACCGACGACCGCCGCGCCAGGAGCCGCGACAGGCGGTGGTTCGGTTGCTTTCACCTGGTTCGTATGATAGCTTCGCCGACTCACGATGGGAGAGGTGTGCCATGCCGACGGGCGAGTTGCGTCTCAATGCCGATCAGTACCTGATGAATACCTATACGCGCCAGCCGATTTCGATCGTGCGCGGGCGCGGGACGAAGGTCTATGACCTGGAGGGCCGGGAGTATATCGATTTCGTGGCCGGCATTGCGGTCAATGTGCTCGGGCATGGACATCCGGATCTCGTGTTGGCCATCCAAAAGCAGGCGCAGCACCTGATTCATACCTCGAACCTCTATTATACCGAGCCGCAAGTACGCCTGGCGCAGATGCTGGTGGAGCATTCGTTCGCGCAAAAGGTCTTTTTCTGCAACAGCGGCGCGGAAGCGAACGAAGCGGCCATCAAGCTGGCCCGCAAGTACTCCTACGACAAATACGGCGCTGATCGGTATGAGATCGTCACGATGACGAGTTCCTTTCACGGCCGCACGCTCGCCACGCTGACAGCCACAGGCCAGGACAAGGTCCACAAGGGATTTGCTCCGTTGATGCCGGGCTTTTCCTATGTGCCCTTCAATGATCTGCCGGCGGTCGAACGGGCCATCACACCCAAGACGGCTGCGGTCATGTTGGAACCGATTCAGGCTGAGGGCGGAGTCCATGTCGCCGATCGCGGCTATATGCAAGGCCTGCGGGAATTGTGTCGTGAACGGGACGTGCTGCTGATTTTCGACGAGGTGCAAACCGGCATCGGACGGACCGGGACCCTCTTCGGGTATGAACAGTTCGGGATGCAGCCCGACATCATGACGCTGGCCAAGGGGCTCGGCGGCGGCGTGCCGATCGGCGCCTGCCTGGCCACCGACAGTGTCGCTCGCGCCTTTGGCCCGGGAACGCATGCCTCGACATTCGGTGGCAACCCGCTGGCCTGTGCCGCGGCGCTGGCGGTGCTCCGCGTATTGTTGGAAGGGAAGATTCTCGATCAGGGGCGTCGGATGGGCGAGTGCCTGGCCAAGGGGCTGGCCACCTTGAAAGAGCGGCATCGCTGCGTCAAAGAGGTGCGGGGGCTCGGCTTGCTGCAAGGTATGGAGTTGGAGATTGACGGAAAAGCCGTCGTCGCCGACTGTCTGACGCGCGGGCTGCTGATCAACTGCGTCGGCGATCGGGTCTTGCGCTTCGTGCCCTCGCTCATCATCACAGAGCGCGAAATTGATCGTCTGCTGGCCGCGCTGTCACAGATTTTTAGTCAACGAACCACCTCAACCCATTAAGCGAGTAGGGGCGCGTATGTCGCGGCGTCCTCGTCGGTCGACTACCCGGGCTGGTCTCGGGAAAGATTTTCTGGATTTGCTTTCGATCCCTGCGGAAGAGCTGAAGGGATTATTGCGGCTCGCTGCGCAGCTGAAAGCGAAGCAACGTCGCGGCGTCCCTCATCCCCTCTTGCCTGGGCGTATGTTGGGCCTGCTGTTCCAGAAGCCGTCGACCCGGACCCGTGTCTCGTTCGAGGCCGGAATGAATCAACTCGGCGGCCAAGCCATGGTGCTGCCGATGGGCGACATTCAGTTGTCCCGCGGGGAAACAGTGGCGGATACGGCGCATGTGTTGTCGCGCTACCTGGATGCCATCGTCCTGCGGACCTTCGACCACGCCATCGCCGAGGAGTGGGCACGGGAGGCCAGCATTCCGATCATCAACGGCCTCACCGATCTGAATCATCCCTGCCAGGCCTTGTCCGACTTGCTGACCATTCAGGAAAGAAAACGGCGCTTGAAGGGTATCAAGATCGCGTATGTCGGTGACGGCAACAATGTGACGAATTCGCTCATTGAGGCTGCGGCCAAGACCGGCATGACGATTGCCGTGGGCTGTCCGCCTGGGTATCAGCCGGATCGACGCATCGTGGATTTGGCTCGAGTCGAGGCGCAGCAGACCGGTGCCACAATCGAAATCGGCGCCGACCCCTGCGTCGCGGTGAAAGACGCCGATGTGGTCTACACCGATGTCTGGATCAGTATGGGGCAGGAGCGAGAGCAAGCCAAGCGGCTGAAGATCCTGGCACCGTACCAGCTCAATGCGCGATTGCTGAAGTACGCGAAGCCGGATGCCTTGGTGATGCATTGCCTGCCAGCGCATCGTGGTGAAGAAATCAGTGCTGAGGTGTTGGATGGGCCGCAGTCTGTCGTGTTCGATCAGGCGGAGAACCGATTGCACATGCAGAAAGCGATTCTGGTCAGGCTCCTCGGAAAGAAATCGCAGACACGTCGTCAGTAAAAAGGAGTGGTATGAGCCGGTCATCGTACAAACAAGTCGTCTTGGCCTATTCGGGCGGGCTGGACACCTCGGTCATTTTGAAGTGGCTGGAAGAGGTGTACGGCTGCGAGGTGGTGGCATTTTGCGCGGATCTCGGACAGGGCGAAGATCTCAAGGCCATCAAGAAAAAAGCGCAGTCCCTGGGCGTCAGGAAAGTCTACGTCGAAGACCTCCGCGATGTGTTTGTGAAGGACCACGTGTTCCCCATGTTGCGTGGCAACGCGCTGTATGAAGGCAGTTACTTGCTGGGGACTTCGATCGCCAGGCCCTTGATCGCACGTCGCCAAATCGAGATCGCCGCCAAGGAAGGGGCCGAGGCGGTGTGTCACGGCGCGACCGGGAAAGGCAACGACCAGGTACGGTTCGAATTGACCTACATGGCGCTGCACCCGCAGATCAAGATTATTGCGCCCTGGCGGGAGTGGTCCATGCGTTCGCGCCGGGAGTTGATCGAATATGCGGAGAAGCATGGCATTCCGGTGACGGCAACGAAAGCGAAGCCCTACAGCATGGACATGAACTTGTTTCACACGAGTTACGAGGGCGGCATTCTTGAAGATCCATGGCAAGCGCCGCCGGAAGAGATTTTCGTCATGTCGGTGTCGCCTGAGCGGGCCCCGGCCAAGGCGCGGGAAGTGGAGATCGACTATGTCGCCGGTGACCCGGTCGCAGTGGATGGAAAAAAGATGAAGCCGGCTGCCTTGCTGGCCCATCTCAATACTCTGGGTGGCGAGCACGGAGTTGGCCGGGTCGATCTGGTGGAAAACCGCTACGTGGGCATGAAGTCTCGCGGCGTGTATGAGACGCCGGGTGGTACGATTCTGCATGCGGCGCATCGCGGCCTGGAGTCTCTAACGATGGACCGGGAAGTGCTGCACTTGCGGGACAGCTTGATCCCACGCTATGCGGAACTCATTTACTACGGATATTGGTACGCGCCTGAACGTGAAATGCTGCAGGTGGCGCTGGATGAAGCCCAAAAGGATGTCACCGGGACTGTGCGGGTGAAGCTCTACAAGGGGAACTGCACGGTGGTCGGACGGAAGTCTCCGCGTTCCTTGTATCGCCTGGACATGGCGACCTTCGAAGAAGACGACGTGTATCGGCAAAAAGACGCGGAAGGGTTCATTCGTCTGAACGCGTTGCGATTGGCCATTCGCGCGCAGCGTCAGAAGAGGGCGAGCCGGTAATGGCGAAATCTAAGTCTGCCGGCTCTCGGGTGCGCAAGTCCGCTCGCCCACCGTCACGCTCGGCGCGAGCGTTGCCCAAAGGCAAGGCCTGGGGTGGCCGGTTCGCCGAACAAACCGACCGGCTTGTGGAGCAGTTCACCACGTCATTGGCTTATGATCGACGCCTCTACCCCTACGACATTCAGGGGAGCATCGCACACTGCCGGACGCTTGAACGGGCAGGGGTGTTGACGGCACGGGAGTCCGCACAGCTTGTGCGCGGGCTGCAACTTGTCAAAGTGGAATTGGATGGCGGACGATTCCCCTTCTCTCCCCAAGACGAAGACATTCATATGGCGATCGAGCGTCGGCTGACCGAGCTGATCGGGCCGCTTGGGGGAAAGCTCCATACGGGGCGAAGCCGCAACGATCAGGTCGCCTTGGACTTGCGCCTCTTCTTACGCGATGTCTTGTCGCGCGTCATGGGACAGGTTCACGAGTTCCGGCGAGTGCTGGTGGGGCAGGCGCGGGCGCATGTCGATGTGGTAATGCCGGGGTATACGCATTTGCAGCGAGCGCAGCCCGTCTTGATGGCGCATCACTTCCTGGCTTATGCCGAAATGCTCGACCGGGATGGGGGGCGACTGCGTGATTGTCGGACCAGGTTGAATGTCATGCCGCTGGGATCCGGCGCACTTGCCGGCTCGAACTATCCCGTTGACCGTCGATACACGGCCTCGCTATTGGAATTTCCCTCGGTGACGCAAAATAGTCTCGACGCCGTCTCGGATCGCGATGCGGTCGTTGAGGTGCTCGGTGCATTCTCTGTGATCATGATGCACCTGTCGCGGTTGAGTGAGGAGTTGATTCTCTGGGCGTCGCAGGAGTTTCGGTATGTGGATTTGCCGGATACGTTCTGCACTGGGAGCAGCATGATGCCGCAAAAGAAGAATCCCGATGTGCCGGAGCTGGTGCGCGGCAAGACGGGGCGAGTGTACGGCCATCTCATGGGGACGCTGACACTGCTCAAGGGGTTGCCCCTCAGCTACAATCGCGATCTGCAAGAAGACAAGGAAGCATTGTTCGATGCCGTGGACACGACGGAACAATCGTTGATGCTCTGCACGGAACTGATGCGACGGCTCGTTGTGAACACGAAGGTACTGGCCGAGGCTGCTGAGGGCGGTGGCATGCTAGCGACGGAGCTGGCCGACTATCTGGTGACCAAAGGGGTTCCCTTCCGGGAAGCCCATTCCATTACCGGACAGATTGTGCGATTCTCACTGGAGCAGCAGCGTCCACTGCAACAACTCACCGTGCAGGACTTGCAAGGATTTTCGCCTCGCTTCGGCAAGGATGTGTTGCACTGCCTGACGGTTCGGGGTGCGATCGACCGGAAGGATCAGATCGGCGGGACGGCGCGGCGTCGGGTGGAAGCGAGGATCAAGGAGCTTGAAAAGGCGCTGAAGGGATGAAGCCGGTCGGCGGGAGGCGCGTTCGTATGCATGCCCGTCCTGCTACGGTAGTGTTTGGTCTGCTTGGATTGGCCGGGTGCGGGGTCTTGGGTGCCCCGATTCCTCCGGAGGATGTCGGTGTCGCGCCGATTATCGAACGCCAGATGAGGCGGGAGGGGCTGTTGGCCAGCGGCGCCAATGTGTGGGGCTCGGCCTCACGGCCCACTGCGCCCACGGGGGTGACGATTGAGGAGGCGCCGATTCCTCCAGATCCCGACCCCTTGCCGACCCCTCCACTACGGACCATGGGCACGAGATAGGGTCGGTTGTTAGAATATATGACCATCCACGGGGTCCGCTCATGCGGATCCGTTCCCGATTCCGGGTATGGACAGTCGAGCTGAAATTGTTGATCGAGGATTACGACGATGCATGATTTTCACTATCGAGAAGGCGAATTGTACTGTGAAGATGTGCCGCTTTCGCGCATTGCCAAAGAAGTAGGAACGCCCTGTTATATCTATAGCCATCACACCCTGGTGAGGCATTTCCGGGTCTATGACGGAGCCTTCAAGAATATCCCGCACATTGTCGCGTTTGCCATGAAGGCCAATTCGAACTTGGCCGTGCTGCGGCTTATGGCAAAAGAGGGCAGCGGCGTGGACATCGTTTCCGGAGGGGAGCTTTATCGCGCCTTGAAGGCAGGCGTGCCGCCTACGAAGATCGTGTTTGCCGGTGTCGGGAAAAAAGCCGAGGAAATCGCTGAGGCCTTGAAGGCCGACATCCTGATGTTCAACGTGGAGTCTCCGGCGGAACTGCAGGCCATCAACGAGGTGGCGGCATCCTTGGGCGTAAAGGCTCGGGTGGCCTTGCGCATCAATCCCGACATCGATCCGAAGACGCATCCGTATATTTCCACCGGGCTGAAGAAGAGCAAATTCGGCATTGCGGCGGATCGAGCGATCGAGGAGTTCAAGGCTGCCACGGCGTTCAGCCACATCAAGGTGGTGGGGCTGCATGCACACATCGGATCGCAACTGACCCAGGTGACGCCTTTTGTCGAGTCACTGAAGAAGGTGCTGGCGATGGTACAGGCCCTGGCGGAACAGGGAATTCCGTTGCGATACATCAACATCGGTGGTGGACTGGGGATTACGTATTCCGACGAAACACCCCCTGAACCGAAAGACCTGGCCGAGGCGATTTCGCCTCTCGTACGTGATTTAAAGTGTGTGCTGATTATGGAGCCCGGTCGTGTGATTGTGGGTAATGCCGGTGTGTTGCTCACCAAGGTGGTGTATGCGAAGGATGGCGAAGCTAAACGGTTTCTGATCGTGGATGCGGCGATGAATGACTTGATTCGTCCGAGTTTGTACGATGCGTACCATGACATCCGCCCCGTGTATGAAGCTGCCACGCGAGGCGAGAAGAAGACCGTGGACGTCGTTGGTCCGGTGTGCGAATCGGGCGACTTCTTGGCCAAGGATCGTGTCATGCCCGCCTTGAATGCTGGTGATCTCATGGCCGTCATGAGCGCGGGGGCGTATGGGTTTGTCATGTCCTCGAACTACAACTCAAGGCCGCGCGTCCCGGAAGTGCTGGTACATGAGGGGCAGATCCACGTCATTCGTTCGCGTGAAAGTTACGAGGATTTGGTACGGGGCGAGGAGATCCCTGAGTTTCTCGCGTAGGGTGGTCTTTACTGTCTTTCAGATGGAGAGCTGAATGTTTACAGGGTCTTTAGTGGCCATTGTGACGCCGTTCAGGAACGGCAAGCTGGATGAGCGAGCCCTCGGTGACCTTATTGAATGGCAGATCAACAATGGTACCCACGGAATTGTCCCTTGTGGGACCACCGGTGAATCGGCCACGCTCACCCATGCCGAACACGATCGTGTGGTGGCCTTCACGGTTGAGGTGGTTAGGCGCCGAGTCCCTGTCGTCGCGGGCACGGGCTCCAACAGTACCGCCGAAGCGATTGCCCTCACCAAGCATGCCAAGGCAGCAGGTGTGGATGGCGCGTTGCTGATTACGCCCTATTACAACAAGCCTACTCAGGAAGGTCTGTACCTTCACTACAAGGCGGTTGCTGAAGCAGTCGACCTTCCGCTCGTCGTATACAACATTCCAGGGCGAACCGGCGTCAATATGTTGCCGAGCACCATTGCGCGTCTGGCGGTCTGTCCGACGGTGGTAGCGGTGAAGGAAGGGAGCGGTACCGTTCAGCAGGCTTCGGAAATTATCCAGCTGTGCGGAGACCGACTCACCGTGTTAGCCGGGGATGATGCGTTGACCTTGCCCATGATGGCGGTTGGTGGCAAAGGGGTCATCACCGTGACTGCGAATCTGCTTCCCGGGAAAATGGCCCAGTTGGTCAATGCCTTTCTTGCCGGTCGGGTCGATGAGGCGCGGGAGCTGCACTATGAATTGTATCCCTTATTCACCGCGCTATTTTATGAGACCAATCCGATTCCGGTGAAGGAAGCGCTCCATGTGATGGGTAAGATCGATCGGGAGATGCGGCTGCCGCTCTGTCCGATGGGGAAAGATACCCGCGAAAAACTGCTACAAGTAATGAAGGCTGCCGGCTTGGTCTAACGGACCACGGGTATCGAAGGATATTGTCATGATTAAGGTGGTTGTTACAGGGGCGGCCGGACGCATGGGTTCGCGTCTCGTGTCCCTAGTCAAGGATTCGGCATTTCTCACCCTGGCGGGTGCGGTGGAGAGCAAGGGACATCATGCCCTTGGTGAAGACTCCGGGGAGGTGGCCGGCTGTGGGCGTACAGGTGTGCCGATTGTAGAAGATCTGTCCAGTCTGATGGAACGGGGTGAGGTGGTGGTGGATTTTACCACTCCGCCAGCCACGCTTGGGCACTTGAGGATTGTGGCGCAGCATCGACGGGGCATTGTCGTTGGAACCACGGGGTTTTCTCCTGCTGAATTGGAGGAGCTCCGTAGCGTAAGCAAGCAGATTCCCTGCGTGTTCTCACCCAACATGAGTGTCGGGGTGAATGTGATCTACAAGGTGATTGCCGAAATGGCCAAGACGCTGGGCGAAGACTATGACATTGAGGTCATCGAAGCGCACCATCGTCTGAAGAAAGATGCGCCCAGTGGTACTGCTTTGAAGATGGCAGAGGTCTTGGCCAGGGCCGTGAATCGAGATCTTGGCCAGGTCGGAGTCTATGCGCGCAAGGGATTGATCGGGGAGCGTAAGAAAGGCGAAATTGGGATTCAGACGATTCGCGCCGGAGACATTGTCGGCGATCACACGGTGATGTTTGGGACCATGGGTGAACGTATCGAGGTCACCCATCGTGCGAGTAGTCGGGACACGTTTGCACGCGGGGCACTTCGCGCCGCCCGCTGGCTCGTGAAGCAGCCGCCCGGACTTTACGATATGCTGGACGTATTGAGCCTCAAGTAAGGAGATCCAGAAAAATAGGCGCAATGGATTGAGCCTGCGGATGAACCTACTTTATGGAATGGCGATTTAGCCTGGTCGTCTGCCGGGAAAACCTGGAACGGCGAACCTGGCAGGTGGCTCCAGATCGGGCCGTGATCGGATGTGCGGAGGCTTTTCGTGCAATGTGTGAAGCCGAGGTCCTGGGTGGACGGTAAGCCTGAGAGGTGTGCTGGGCACACCTCCTAACTCATCGCAAGTGAGCGCCCTGGGGTTGGATTTTCAGTGCGACGGACTAATGTCGTGACGTGATTGGTCTCGGTTCTGAATCCGCTGCTTTTCGACGGCCACAGTTCAGGCACGCCAGTACTGTGATGGCCAAACCAGCATTCAAGTCAACCGCCCGCTCCGGCAACATTGTTCCGCGGCATTTGTCACATTTATGCATGGATGGCTTATAACATTGCTCTGTAGGATAAACCATCCATCTGAAGTACTGGATCGGTAGGGAAAAAAGTCCCGCATAGCCGCGAAAGCATCTGGGCCATTTGGTCCTAAGATTGGCCCGTAAGGGATTGCTCTATACCAGTAAGTTGGCGAGGTAGTCAGAGTTGCTGCAGATATTTAGTGGTCTGCGCATGGAAGCCCACAATGTATAGATTGGTTCTCATCGCGGCACTCCTGGCACTGCTTTACTATCTTCTACGGCGAGCAGTGAGGAAGTTCAGTCAAGACGCTGGACTGACCCAGTCTGGGGAGCGGGAAGAATCTGGGAAACAGATGGTGCAAGACCCAGTCTGCCGAGTGTTTGTTCCGCGGGAACATGCAGTGAGTGAGACCATTGGTGGGCAAACATATTTCTTCTGCAGCCGCGGGTGTGCGACCGCATTCCAAAAGCAACTCTCCGCCTAGCAGCCTGAATAGCTCGAATCTGAGACCATATTCTCTTTGTCAAAGAAGAGAATCATCTGGCATTCGGTGGCCTTGAAGTTAAGCAGTGGTGGCCCTGCCTTCCCTCCAGCGATTCGATTGTAAATCCACTTCTCTCCCCCAAAAAAGCGAGACGTCTTTGCATCAGGAGGCCCCAATTCCTTCTCAATCCAGACTTGATCTTTTCCCTGGTATCGGGTCAAAGAGGCGTCAAGGTAGGGGTTGTGACTGCAGGCGGTGAGGAGGAGGCAGATAGCCGAAATTTTCAGTAATGCTCGCATGTGCATGGCCCTCTCAGATTCGCGATACTGTAGCCAGGCTATCATCTAGTTGCGAAAAAGTGTAGCGGTCCCTGTTCTCAACTGCTCAACGAGTCTATCATAGGTACGTTGACCCGTTGCCTTGTTTTCACATTACTTCTACAATGCCGGCGCGAACTCTCTGGAGAGTGCTCGACGAAAGGATCTTTTTATGAAGCTTTATCTCGATACGGCGAATGTGAAGGAAATTCAGGAAGGTGCCAAACTTGGTCTGGTCGATGGGGTGACTACCAATCCCTCGCTCGTGGCCAAAGAAGGGCGTAGTTTCAAGGACATGCTGCTTGAAATCTGCAAAATGGTCGATGGCCCTATCAGCGCGGAGGTGGTCGCGATCGAAACCGAGGCGATGATTAAAGAAGGCCGGGATCTAGCCAAGGTACACAAGAACATCGTGGTGAAAGTTCCACTTATCCCCGAGGGACTCCGCGCCACCAAGCAGTTGGCGGCCGAAGGGATTCGCGTGAACGTGACCTTATGTTTTTCCCCGACTCAAGCGCTGTTGGCGGCCAAGGCAGGGGCCTGGTGCGTCTCCCCGTTCATTGGGCGCTTGGACGACGTCAGTTCAGATGGCATGGCGCTGATCAGGCAGATCGTCACGATCTATAAGAATTATGACTTCAAAACACAAGTGCTGGTGGCGAGCGTTCGGCATCCGCAGCATGTGGTCGAGGCAGCCTTGGCAGGCGGGCATATCTGTACGATGCCCTATACCGTGTTTCAGCAACTCGTGAAACATCCTTTGACCGATCTTGGGCTAAAAAAGTTTCTGGCCGATTGGGAGGCGATGCAGAAGAAGTAGTTCTTCTCAGCTGCTCAGTTTGGGTTCGACGTGCCTGAGAGCGTTTGTCTGGCGTGAGAAAAGATGCGGTGGAACATCGAGCGGGTGAGTTTGCCGGTGAAGGTATTTTGCTGGCTGGGGTGGTAGGAGCTGATCAGGGTGACATCCCAAGGCAGATTGTAGATGGCGCCGTGACCAAATTTTGGTAGCGGAGTGGGGAGTCGGTGTCCCAATTCACGGCCGGCTTTGAGATAATGATCGAACGCGATTTTGCCTAAGACCACGACCACCCGTACGGCCTTCAACAACTGGACTTCACGAACGACGAATGGCCGACAGGCGATAAACTCCTTCGGTGTCGGTTTGTTTGCCGGAGGCGCGCATCGGACGGTTGCACCAATATAACAGTCTGTGAGTGCAAGCCCGTCCCCCACATGTGTAGAGGTGGCCTGATTGGCGAACCCGAAGTGATGCAATGCCTCATAAAGCCAATCTCCGCTTCGATCTCCCGTAAACACGCGTCCGGTTCTGTTCCCTCCATGCGCGGCCGGCGCAAGACCCAAAATGTATAGCCTGGCATTCGGATCACCGAATCCGGGAATAGGCTTGCCCCAGTATGTCCAATCCCGGAACTGCCGTCGCTTGGACTGGGCGACGGCTCCGCGGTAGGCCACCAATCTGGGGCACTGAGTGCAGGCGACAATGTCGGCATTCAGCAATGGGAGCGTAGACATCGAATCGAAGTGTATCAAAACCAGGAGTTCCTTGTCGCTCGACGACCTTGTTGATAGCATGAGTGCTCAAGTGTGACGAAAGGACTATCTCGGATGCGGAACAATGACTGGGGGCTACGGGCCTGTATCGTCGGTGTCACCATCTTACTGGGACTGGCGCCCTTGTTCGCGGAGGTGTCGGGGGACTCGAAAACTGCCGTGCCATCAGCTTCGAAACCGCATGAGGATCATCCTTCGCCGGCGAATGATCTCCCGCCGATTCCGTCACCCGCTGAAGCAGAGATCGCTCCCGAACTTGAGGACCGATTAGTGATCCTTCCCGAAATCAAGCGAGAAGGAGAACGGTTTTTCCTCAGTTCCTTCAAGCTGCCCGACAAGCTAAGCTTTGCCGGGCAATCGATTCCTTTGGATAATTGGCAGGTGCGGGAACGGATCGAATACGAGTTCTATCAGTTTCTCGAAGATCAGGGCGAAAGCATCATTCTCGCCAAACGAACCGGGCGATGTTTTGCACCGGCCGAGAAGCAGCTGGCTGAGTCAGGATTGCCGGACGATTTGAAATACATGCTCTTGGTAGAAAGTAAGTGCATCGCGGCGGCGTATTCCCGCGCAAAGGCCTCGGGTCCGTGGCAGTTCATCAATTCGACCGGGCGGCGCTATAAGTTGCATAACGAACGCTGGCTTGATGAGCGCCGCAACCTTGAGATGTCCACGGAAGCCGCGATCAAGTACCTCCGGTACCTCAGGGATTTGTATCAGGGAGATTGGTTCCTCGCGATGGCTTCCTATAACGCCGGGGAAGACCGTGTACGCAAGTTGCTGAAGGAACAGAATGTCAGTGACTACTGGCGCATGCATGGCCCGCGGGAGACCATGCGCTATGTCGCGCGTATCATCGCGGCCAAAGAAATCTATTCGCAGCCCGAAAAATATTTGGGCCTGACCAAGAAGGATCTCTATCCTCCCCTTGAAACAGAAACGGTGACGGTGACGATCAAGGAGGCGCAGCGGCGACTCACCTCGATCGCCGAGGAATACGGAACCTACTTTCTTGAGTTGAAGATGCTCAATCCCGAGTTCACCAAGGATTACTTGCCAAAGGGGACGTATCAGGTTAAGGTGCCGCGACAAACGTGTCCCAATCGTTGTTTCAAACAGGACAAACTTCCGTAGCTCGCATGATGCAGATCGGCGTCCGGCAGCCACGAGCCAAAGCTGTCCTCTCCAGGCTGTGTCGGGCGGGCTTGCAGGCCGTTGATCCCTACGAGGCAGTCTGCCGGCAGGTTCGGGTCCGTCACGACCAACTCACGATCGGTTCTCACCAGTACTCTCTCGCAAGGATAAGCCGCATCGTCGTCGTCGGAGCCGGTAAGGCATCCGCGCGAATGGCCCAGGCACTCGAACTCCGGTTGGGTGCGCGGATCAATACTGGCCTGGTGGTCGTGAAGTATGGGCACGGCGCTCCAACCAACACCATTCGTATCGTTGAAGCGGGACATCCGATTCCCGACGCTGCCGGTCTGCAGGCTGGTCGCATGATGATGGACCTGGTGCGGACGTTAACGCCAGACGATCTCCTGATCGTGCTGCTGTCCGGCGGTGCGTCCAGCCTCCTCCCGGCACCCGTGCCCGGCATCAGTCTGAAAGACAAACAACAGACGACGAAATTGCTGCTCCGATCCGGGGCCACGATTCAGGAAATCAACGCGGTGCGTAAGCATCTCTCCTGTATCAAAGGCGGACAACTTGCGGCTGCGACCAAGGCGCGCGTGGCCAGCGTGCTCTTATCGGATGTCATCGGGAATGACTTGGGGACGATCGGATCCGGGCCAACAGCCCCCGATCCGACCACGTTTCGGGATGCTTCGGAGATTGTGGCGCGATATGGCGTTGTTCGGACGATTCCTGCGTCGGTGCGCCGTTACCTGGCAGCAGGCCTGAAGAAAGATGCCCCGGAGACACCGAAGCCAGGAGCAACGCTGTTTCGTCGAGTGGATCATATCTTGATTGGAGACAATCGGGCAGCAGTTGACGCCGTGGATGAAGCGGCGAAACGCGAGGGACTACGTACGCTGGTTCTTGCCACGAGCCTTACGGGCGAGGCGCGAGAACTCGCCAAATTCTTCGGCGCGATGGCTCGTGAGATTGCTGGACAGGGCCGTCCGATCCGCCGTCCCTGTTGCGTGATTGCCGGAGGCGAGCCGACCGTCACGGTTCGCGGCCAAGGCACGGGGGGAAGGGCACAGGAGTTTGCGCTTGCCGCCGCGGCCGAGATTGTCGGGCTGAAGCAGATCTGGGTGGTGGGATTCGCCACCGACGGAACCGACGGGCCAACGACAGTGGCTGGTGCGGTCGTCGATGGTCAGACCGTTGCTCACGCACAGCGCCGGAAGCAGAGCCTCGCACGCGCGCTCCGGGAAAACGATGCGCACGCCTTCTTTCACGCACTCCGAGGGCATATCGTGACCGGGCCAACCGGCACCAATGTGAACGACCTTTACCTCCTCCTCGCTCTCTAGCTACTATTCCGATCCATGGCCGATCCATTTCTGCTACCGCTTGAGAGTAGCGTCGAACTACGTCTCGTCGGAGGGAAGGCTGCAGGCCTGAGAAAATTGCAGGCTGCGGGATTCTCGGTGCCGCGGGGGCTGTGCGCGACTACGTCTCTCTATGAACATTGCCTGAGTGTTGCCGGAATCGACACCGCCGTAGAGTGGAAGACCATGGTGGGCGCCACTGAGGTGCAACGAGCAACAGAACGGGCGCGCATTCAGCAGCGCTTGATGGCGATCACCTGGCCGTCTGGCTTTCCAGACGAGTTGGAGTCGCAGCTTGTCGAACTGAGTCACAGTGCGGAGGCACGATGGGCTGTACGGTCATCCGCGACCAACGAAGATGCGGCGCATGCGAGTGCGGCAGGACTCTATGCTACGTTCTTGGGGCAGTCGTCCGCAGAGGTCCTCCAGGCGATCAGAAGTTGTTGGCTGTCGCTCTGGGAGGAGCAGGTTCTGCAGTATCTGTTGCGGGCTGAAGGAGCCTCTCCCTGTCCTGCAATGGCAGTGGTGATTCAGCCCATGGTCCGTGCTGTGGCGGCGGGTGTGGCCTACTCCATCCATCCTCTGACGGGACGAACCTCCCAAGTGCTTATTAATGCCGTGCCCGGCCTTGCATCGGCCCTCGTTGGCGGTGAAGTGACTCCCGATCAGTACATGGTGGAGATGAATGAGGAAGAGTGCCGGCCGATCCGCATACGGCGACGCCATCTGGTTTGCAAGCAGCAGAAGTTGGTGGCTGGTGCAGAGGGGGTGCACAGTGAGACGATTCCCGAGCCACAACAACAGCAGTCCTCGCTATCCGACGGGCAACTCCATGAGCTGGCTCGACTCTCCAAGCAGGTGGAGCGCGCCTTTGGGCATCCGATCGATCTTGAATGGGTCTGGGACACCGAACGGGTGTGGGTGGTGCAGGCGCGTCCGATTACCGGCGTGCAGCCTCTCCCGACTCTGACCAATGATGAGTGCGAGTGGACGCGCGCAAACTTGAAAGAAACGATGCCGGAACTGCCGAGCCCGCTGGGACTGTCCTTCCTGGAGCGATTCATGGATGCCTACATCATCGGACCATACCGCCGACTCGGTTGTACGGTGCCGGATGGGCTGACGTCGGTTCGGGTGTTACACGGGCGTCCCTATCTCAATGTTACCCTGTTTTACACGCTGGTCTCACAGTTGCGTGGCAATCCCGCGTTCTTGACCGAACAGATGGGTGGTGAGCCACTGACCTTCATGCCACCGGTGCGGACGCTCGGAGGGTTCGCGTTGGTTCGCGCCGGATTCGCGATCATGCGCGAATGGCGCAGGGTCGTGCGGGAGGGACCGCGGATCTTCGAGGCGATGAAGGCGATGGCGGAGACCATTCGATCTGACCAGCTTCAGCAGTCGTCCGTGAGCGAGTTGAGCGAACGTCTCGATGGACTGGGGCGCTGGCTCGATGCGCACGAATTGACCTATGGGATTGCCGGCGGAGTCGCGCAAAGTCTTCAGGCCATGGGGACGTTCCTTCCGGGGTGGCTCGGTTCGGACTGGCGGGAGTTGCTCAACGCGTCATTGCAAGGGCAGGGGACGGTGATCAGCGCCCAGCAGATCGTTCGTCTAGCCGAATTGGCGGAGGTCGCCCTTGAGGAAGGCTTGGTACGGCGGTGGTTCCTCGATGAGGCCTGGACCGCGACAGGGTTTCGTGATGCGCTCGCACGCACCAGCTTTCTGGAGCACTTTGAACGGTATCTGGCAGACTATGGCCATCGGGCGGTCGGAGAGTCAGACATCATGTCGTTGCGAATGACGGATCAACCCGAAACAGTCTTGTCGGTCCTGCGAACCCAGTTGCGTACCGGGGAGGTGACACCAGCGCGGGATATTCTTGCCCGGCAGGCCGAGGGACGGCAGGAGGCGCTGGCGGAGATTCAGCGACGTTTCGGCTGGCGTCGGCACCGGTTGGCGGTCTTTCGGTGGTGGCATCGGCGGCTCACGAGATTTTCTGTGTTGCGGGAAGCGAACCGCCATCATCTTATGTACTATTCGTTGGCCGTGCGGCGGCTCTTGCTGCAACTCGGGGCACGCATGGTAGAACGAGGTGTGCTGACGGAGCCTGACGACGTCTTTTACCTGACCATGGACGAACAGGCAGCCCTGAGTGGGGATGACCGTCGTGATTGGCTGGCGCTTGTACGTGCGCGACGTGAGGAGCGGGCGCGGAACGGACAGCTGCACGTGCCGGATACAATTCGAGATTGGGAGGCGGTCCTTCAGGCGAGCGATCCATCCTCTGGCTTGGAAACGGAGGGGGCGTTGAGGGGTATCCCAATAAGTGCCGGCGTGGCGACCGGCCCAGTCCGTGTCGTCCATTCCACGGCAGACTGGGGGCGAGTGAGTCCGGGCGATATCCTGGTGGTTCCGGTAATCGATCCGGGGATGGCGCCGCTGTTTGGCCTGGCTGCCGGTGTGATCGCGGAAATGGGAGGGACTTTGTCGCACGGAGCGATCATTGCTCGCGAGTACGGCCTTCCGGTCCTGGTCAATGTGCCCTATGCCACCAGTCTTCTGCGCGAACATGACTGGGTCACAATCGTCAGTTCGACGGGCACAATCAACCGAGTGATCCCTTGACGTTTCGTTGTGTTTTTCGTACTCTCTACGCGATTTCCCTACAATTTGTGGTAGACGGAATTCCCGCATCGCGGTGTGCTCGTAGGGAAGCCCCATGATTGATCTCGCCTCCACAACGTTTGTCGTTGGCGCCGTTGCCGGCCTTGGGGTAGGAGCCTTGACCGCCGGATGGTGGGTAACGGTCCGTATGCAATCCCGAACTCACGAACTGGTCCTCGAAAGCCGTGAGCGTGCGCAGCGGTCCGATACCTTGGCCACGACACTCCATGAGCGTGTGACTCAGCAAGTGTCGGAGTTGGGGCAACTGCGTCACGAGTTGGCAGATGCTCAGGTGGGGCGAACGCGGGCGGAAACACGGGTGGAGGCGATCTCTCGAAGCCTGGACGAACAAAAGGCATTGTTTGCACAGGCGCGTCAGGAACTCCACGACTCCTTTGAGGCCTTATCGGGGCAGGCCTTGAAACAGAATAACGAGGCGTTCCTCAAGCTTGCCCGCACGTCATTCGAGACCCTGCAGTCGGAAGCCAGGGGAGAATTGTCGCAACGTCATCAGGCCATCGGCGAATTGGTGAAACCGCTGGAGGAGTCGTTGCAACGGTACCAGGAGCAGCTGCAGCAGGCCGAGCTGGTTCGCCAGCGTGAGCATGGGGGGCTTGATCAGCAGTTGAAGTTCATGGCCGAATCCCATCACCGGCTCCAGCAGGAAACCGGCAATCTGGTCAGAGCCTTACGTGCGCCGGCCGTACGTGGACGCTGGGGTGAAATGACGCTCCGCCGGGTGGCTGAACTGGCCGGCATGGTGATGCATTGCGATTTCGCAGAGCAGGATTCAGTCGGATCGGCGGAAGGCCTTCTTCGTCCGGACATGGTGGTCTATCTGCCTGGCGGCCGACAGATGGTCGTCGATGCGAAGACCGTGTTGGCGGCCTATCTCGATGCCTACGAAGCGCAAGATGATTCGCAGCGGCAGGCGCACTTGCGTCGTCATGCGGATCAGGTCCGCACGAGAATGGACGCCCTCAGCGTCAAAGCGTACTGGGCGCAATTCAGGCAGGCGCCGGAATTTGTCGTGTTGTTTTTGCCCGGAGAGCAGTTTCTTGGTGCCGCCTTGGAGCAGGACCCCACCTTGATCGAGGATGGGTTTGCCCGCGGGGTGGTGGTGGCGACACCGGCCACGCTGATGGCCTTGTTGCGCGCGGTGGCCTATGGGTGGAAGCAAGCGCAATTGAGCGAACATGCTGAGCAGGCGGGCCGGCTGGGCAAGGAACTCTACGAACGGGTCTCGGTGCTGACGGACCATCTCAACGACATTGGGCAGGCCCTCAGGAATAGTGTGGGAGCCTATAACAAGGCGGTCGGATCGCTCGAATCCAGGGTCTTGCCCGCGGCTAGAAAATTCAAAGACCTCGGGATATCATCTGAGAAGGATGTTGCGTTACTGGAATCGGCCGACGTTGAACCGAGGAGCGTGTTGCCGCTGGTTGCGGAAGACATGAGGATGCGAGGATGATAGATCCCCAGGCAATGGTGGCCGAGTTCCACCGCAAGTTCGATATTCCGGTCGGAGACCGGCCGGCAATTCCGGACGAAGCTGTCCGGCAGTTGCGGGTGCGGCTCATCCAAGAGGAATTCGAAGAGTTGCAGGAGGCCATGGTTGCCAAGAATCTGCCGGCTGTGGCAAAGGAACTGGCCGATCTCCTGTATGTGGTGTACGGCACAGCCGTCTCCTATGGGTTGGACATGGATCCGGTCTTTCGCGAAGTTCATCGATCAAATTTGAGCAAAGTCGGCGGCTATAAGCGGGAGGACGGTAAGTGGGTGAAGCCCCCAACGTATTCGCCGGCGGACGTGGGTCCGTTGCTTGCCAATCAGTCGTCCAGTAACGTGACGCCAGCACCGCATGCTGCAGCAGGCGTACAGGAGCCAGAAGCCTAGTATGAAAGAGCTTCATTGTCCGGCCTGCGGCACCCCCTGTGTCAGGGTGATATCCGGAACGAGTCTCATGGAGAAGACGCTGAACCGGCTGTCCATTTTTCAGGTGCGGTGCCAGCTCTGCACTGCACGCTTTCAGGCGCGCAGGCCGGGGAACCGTGTGACGTCACAAGCGTTCGATCGTCGCGAGTATCGGCGCCTTCCGGCCAATTTTGCAGCCACGCTGATTCTCGACCAGCCGGCGGCCGGCGGCTTCATCACCGACATTTCCATGGGGGGCTGTGCCTTGCAGGCGACGACGATGCTTCCACGAGGAACGTTTGTGAAGTTCGTGTTGCATGCCCCAGAGGGCCAGCCGGATATTAAAGTGGACTCCGCGATGATTTGCTCGGTACAGCCGCAGTCGATCGGGGTGAAATTTTTAGAATTCGATCCCGAAGACAAGCAACGCATGGGGCAGTTGATGCTGGGACTGCTCGCTCACCAACAAGCTCCTCCTCGCATCAGCTCGCGTAGCTGATCGCGCTCTGGTCAACGTCAGAAGCGGTTTTCGCCGTGGAGCTTCCAACGGTGCAACCTTGATCGTCGTCAGGATCTGTGACGGTAGGTGACGAGGAGGTTGTCGAGGAGTCGAACTGCACCGACGCGGATCACTCCGAGCAGCACGGCGTGACGCTCGATGACCCGCAGCCGCTCAAGCGTCGTGGGGTGGCAGACTGCCAGATACTCTACCGTCGCCAGCGGCTCCCGGGCGACGGTGCGGGCCATCACACGTTGGATGGTGGCTCCTTCCCGTGTTCCTGCTCGAATGGCTGTCGCGCCGGCTTGCAGCGCGCGGTAGAGAACCGGTGCGGCCTGGCGCTGCTCCATGGTGAGGTACACGTTGCGTGAGCTGAGCGCCAACCCATCAGCTTCCCGCACGGTCGGGTGGATGATGATGCGCCCTGGCAGATGCAGATCTGCCACGAGTTGCCTGACTAAGGTCGCCTGTTGGTAGTCCTTTTGTCCGAACCACACCATGTCAGGCCGGACCAGCGACAAAAGCTTCGTGACGACCGTTGCAACGCCCTGAAAGTGGTGCGGTCGCGCCTCGCCTTCCCAACGCTGCGCGAGCGCCGGGACCGCCACGCTGGATTGAAAACCGTCTGGATACATGGCCGTTGTATCAGGGGCAAAGACGACATCCACCCCTTCCGTGCGACAAAGTGCCTGGTCGCGTCGCAGCTGGCGGGGATATTTTGACAGATCCTCCGTCGGACCGAATTGTGTCGGATTTACGAAAATGCTCACGCACACCGCATCACACGCCAATCGGGCCGCACGAATCAATGTTCGATGACCGTCATGCAGGGCGCCCATGGTCGGGACGAATCCGATGCTGACGCCTTCCCGATGCAGGTAGCGGCTCCAGCCGGCGATGGCCTTGGTGGTGCGGACCGTGTTCATCTCTGTGGCTCGGTTGTTGGGGGGGCACCACAGGTCGGCTGCGATCCATATCGAGAGTTCGGCTGGGGATCGAGCCGTCGAACCGCGGATGGATCGTCGAGTCGCGCCAATAGCTCGCGGAAGCTCTGGCCCAAGAGCGGATGCCGCCTGTCGGGGGCGAGCTCAACCAATGGAGCGAGAACGAATCGACGGAGATGAAGTCGAGGGTGCGGCACGGTCAAAGTCGGCTCGGTCAGCACGAGGTCGTCATACAGCAGGAGATCGAGATCGAGGGTCCGCGGACCCTTACGATGGTCCGGATCGCGCCCAAGTGCCCGCTCGATCTCGCGACAGACTTCCAGTAGGCTCCTGGGTGTAATATCGGTTTCGATTTGTGCGACGCCGTTCAGGAACCATTCCGGCCCCGGTGCCGCACCATCGTCGATCGGCTCGGTCTCGTACAACGATGAGACTGCATCAAGCCGTGAATGCGGCAACAGCCCGAGGAGGGTGACGGCCCGGTCGCAAAAATCCACGCGATTGCCGAGGTTGGAGCCGAAACCGATGAGCGCGGTGGCCATGGAAATCCGTTCGTCGTGAGTCGAGCGCAGGTGCGCTAAAAGCCGACTTTTTTGATCCGTTCCACCGCTTCTGCCAAGCGTTCCTTCGTGGTACACACCGTCATGCGGATGTATCCCTCGCCGGGTGCGCCGAACCCGTTGCCTGGGGTCGTGACAATCCCGGCCTTCTCCAGGAGATGAGCGGTGAACGACGCCGAGGTGTAGCCCTTCGGCACGGTGACCCAGATGTAAAATGCTGCAGGCGGCGGATCGACTTCCAGCCCGAGCTGTTTCAGTCCGGGGACCAGGGTATCGCGGCGCTCTTGGTAGATCTTACGCAGTTCGTCGGTGACCGAGTCCTCCAGGCCGAGCGCGGTAATGCCGGCTGCCTGGATCGCCTCGAAGACGCCCGAATCGAGCTGGCTCTTGACCTTCCCCAGTCCGGCTAAGACGTCTTTATTCCCGACCGCAAACCCGAGGCGCCAGCCGGTCATGTTGTAGGTTTTCGAGAGGGAGTGGAACTCGACGCCGACGTCTTTCGCGCCATCGATCTCGAGGAAGCTCGCGGGCCGCTTCCCGTCGTAGTAAATTTCAGAGTAGGCCGCATCATGGCACACAATGATGTGGTTTTCCTGAGCAAAATCCACTACGCGCTTGAAGTAGTCTTTGCTCATGATGACCGACGTGGGGTTATTCGGAGAGTTCAGCCACATCAGTTTGGCTTTCCTCGCCACATCGTTGGGGATCGCGTTGAGATCAGGGAGGAAACCATTGGCTTTCGTGAGCGGCATGATGTGCGAAACCCCGCCGCAGAAGCTGGTGCCGACCGGGTACACCGGATATCCGGGACTTGGCACGAGGACAATATCACCCGGATCCACGAAGGCGAGATGGACGTGCCCGATGCCCTCTTTTGATCCGATCAGGGTGAGGACCTCGTTTGCCGGGTCGAGTGTGACGTTGAACCGCCGTCGATACCAGTCGGCGACGGCCTTGCGAAACGACAGCATGCCTTCATAGGAGGGATATTGGTGGTGTTTCGGGTTCTTCGCGGCCTGAGCCAGGCTCTCGATGATCGGGGTCGGCGTCGGCAGGTCAGGATCCCCGATGCCAAGGTTGATGATATCGACTCCGCGCGCAAGTGCCTCTTGTTTCATTTTGTCGATGGCGGCGAACAGGTAGGGAGGCAAGGTCTTGATGCGGGTTGCGACTTCAATCGGGAAACCGGCCATGCGAGAGCACTCCTTTTGTTGACCTGAGCATGCATGCTCAGCTGTGTACGATGCGTGAGCGGCAGGGCGCCGTCATCTGGACTGGGTCTCGGCAACGGGCTAGGGTACCGCAGGATTGCTTCAGCAATCAACGGAGTGGCCGTGGAAACCTTCTCCTGAACATCGCGTCTGTGTGAGGGGGGGGCTGGTGCGGAGAGGTGTGGGTTCGCCGGCTGGTTTGTCTGGGTTCCGCGAAAGGTTAGGCAAATTCAGGAAGCTATGGTCGCATATTTTTCACATGGATGTGACCAACTTATGGCCGGTGCTTGGCGTGGTGTTGCTCGCACTCGGAACCGCCGAGGCTTCTCCCGCCCCTTCGTCCTCGCCAGGCCAGCCTGGCCCCTCGCTATTCGTCTCTCGACGGTCTTCGCGGTTATCTGGCGCTGGCCGTATTTCTCAGCCATGCCTCCATCTGGTATTTCTATTTGCGATCGGGCACCTGGGAGGTTCCACCCGCCAATGTCTACACGCAGTTTGGGCAAGGCAGTGTCACCCTATTTTTCATGATCACGGGGTTTCTGTTTTGGTCCAAGGTGCTTGATGGGTGCCAGCAGCCGATTGACTGGTCGCGGTTGTATCTGTCCCGTCTGTTTCGACTGGGACCTCTCTATCTGCTCACGGTCACATGCGTGATCCTGGTATCGGTTTGCCGTGCCGGTTTTGAATGGAAGGAATCGTCCTCCATCGTACTCGGGCAGGTAGCCACCTGGCTGATGTTCACCATCCCCGGGATAGCGCCGGTCAATGGGTTTGCTGAAACGGTCCCTCTGGCTGGAGCGGTGTGGTCGTTGCCCTAAGAATGGTTGTTCTATGCCTGTCTCCCTCTCGGTGCACTCTGTGTGCGGGCATCGACTCCGCTGATCTGGGTGTTGTTCAGTATGGCGGCGGTGATGACGCTGGCTGTGGTGATGCCCGAGGTGCGGACACCGATGTTGTATGCATTCGCGGGAGGGATTGCCGCGGCATGTCTGGCACGTATTGCTGCCGTCCGGAGAACCCTCAGCCAAGGTGTCTGGGGAGGAATCGCGGTCGCGTGTCTGGCGACGATTCTGTTCTGCTTTCCGACGGCCTACACCCTGTCGGCCATCCTGCTCCTGACAGGTGCGTTTCTGATCATTGCCTGTGGGAATTCCCTCTATGGCCTGCTTGAATGGCCGGCATCTGTCGTATTGGGAGAGATGGCCTACAGTCTCTACCTGCTGCACGTCTTGGTCCTGTTTGTCACCTATCGGGTGGTGTGTGCCGAATGGGCCGCAATGGTTTCCCCGGTCGAACATTGGGCGATTGCTCTGTGCGTGGTGCCTGTCTTGATCCTCCTGTGTTTCACCACGTTTCGTCTGATTGAAAAGGCAGCCATGGATGCCGTGCCATGCGTGGCTGCTGGCCCGCTTCTCCTAAGCGTTCTATCGACCCAGGGCGTTGAGCAGCCTGTGAGACCTACTCATAGGGGGAGACGGTTGACAGCGGCGCAACCTCTCATTAGAGTCCGGTACAGATGTGTGACAAGCTGGTTCGGCGAGCGCAACTGGAGAAGTGTATGACAATGGTGCCCTCGTACCAATCAGGCCCGTTGTCCCTGTCGTGCCGAGACACCGTGTCTGGTTATTCCCGGAACATGAGGCTGTGAAACCACTCCCCCCGTGCCCCTCCAGTCCCAATTGCGTATCCACGCAGGCGACGGATCACGCGCATGGGATTGCTCCGTACCGGTTTCAGAAGAATCTCGATGCGGCGAAAACTATGTTGAAGGCCATCGTGGCCGGGTTGCCTCGCACCAAACTCGTCGAGGAAACGGAGGTTTCGCTTCGGTATGAATTCACCAGCGCTCTCTTGCGATTCGTCGATGATGTGGAATTCGTGTTTGATGAAGACCACAGGACCATCCACTTCCGGTCGGCTTCCAGGACTGGCTATAGCGATCTCGGAGTGAATCGTCGGCGCATGGAGGACATCCGTGCGTTGAGTGAGGGCAAACTCTAGCAGGCTGGCGAAGACTTGGGGATGTGTTCTTACTGGTGGTCGGCGAGGTGGCCTCCGACACTCGGGACGTTCCGCATGATTTCCGGTTGATTTGATCCTCCTGAGCGGTCAATATACACTTCGGTCCTTGCAGTAGGATCATAGCCGAGCCAATCGGCACCACGCGCACCGCGAGACCTTGTTATGACCAAACACGCATTGGGCCTCATGACGCTGTTCCTACTCGTACTGTCGAACGCTTGTGTGTCTGTGCAGGTCGACCCTCTGACTCGCAACACCTTCGAGCCCAGGCAGGGAGCGGACGCTGTGGCAACGTTACAACGGGAACCCAATCACGGTCATGTGCAGATTGCTCGCATTGTCGCAACCAGCGAGTATGCCAGCGAGGACACGTTGCGGGATCGGATTCTGGAGCAGGCCAAGGAGTTGGGTGCCGATGCCGTTGTGCTCGGGGAGGCGGATGTCCGTCGTCTCTCTGATCGGGGACCAGTCTTCCAGTCCACGATGGGCAATGCTGTATCAGGTGCGACGTCGAGCAGTTCCTACCGTAGTGGGTACGGGTATTGGAATCCATTCCGGATGGACGCATGGAGTTTTGCTCAGGGTGCCGGTGGCGGGCAGGGGTGGATGCTGCACATGTCGGGTTTGGCGATTCGATACGTCTCACAAGAAGAGTTAAAGGCTCTCCAAAAATCTCCTCCCTCCTTGCCCTAGCAGAGTTTGGTACGGCCTGAATCGGGCCATGACATTCTCTCAGATTTCTTTTGTCTGCCCTTTGGATCCGGTGGATCCGGCCTTGATGTCGCTGGTTTGGAGTGGGCTCGGCATGTTCAGGGGGATCGTTCTTCTATTTGTTTTTGGGGGATGGTGCTCCTTATTTCTCATTACTAACTAGCTGGTATGCGACGACATGTTCAGCTTCCGTTGCCGGTTTTAAGGACCGCCTTGATCCGATAATGAACTTGACCATACGTCAGAAGTTTGACATAAAAGTATTCATTCTGTTCGAGTTAGGAATAAATTCGCGATGTGCAATTGTCCAGTTACTGTTTCCCGAGCAGCCAGGTTCTGGCTCGCTTCCCAAGATCGTGTGAATCCGACCGAAATGCCCATTCTGTCATGTCTGTCTTGAGGATCGATCAGGCTCAGCCAGCAGCATTGCCGCACGTACGTATTCAGCCTGCCAAGGGTTTGTTGGAGCTGGATCTTGCCGGCCTCTGGGCCTATCGGGAACTCATTCACATCCTCGTCTGGCGCGATGTGATGGTGCGCTATAAGCAGACGGTTCTGGGCGTGGCATGGGCCATGTTCCAGCCGGTGGCTACGATGTTGATTTTTACCGTCGTCTTCAGCGTGATGGGGAAGATTCCTTCTGACGGTTTCCCTTACCCGGTGTTCCTTTACGCAGGCCTGTTGCCCTGGTTTTATATTTCTCAGGCCTTGAGCCGAGGCGGGACCAGTTTGGTGGGGGAAGCGCCGCTCATCAGCAAAGTGTATTTCCCGCGTCTGATTCTTCCCCTCTCGGCGACCATCGCGCCGCTGGTGGATTTGGCGCTCGCCTTTATCGCATTCCTGGGGCTGATGGCTTGGTTTGGGGTGGTCCCGAGTTGGCGCATTCTCTTGCTGCCACTATTTGCCGGTCTGGGGGCCACAATGGCCTTTGCCGCCGGACTATGGGTGTCGGCTCTCTATGTGCGGTATCGGGATGTCGGGCATATCCTGCCGATGTTCATTCAGCTGTGGATGTTTGTCTCTCCCATTCTCTATCCCGTCAGCAAAGTTCCGGAATCCTGGCGGACGATCTATGCGCTGAATCCGGTCGTGAGCGTGGTTGAGGGGTTTCGATGGGCGCTGATTCCAGGATTTGAGGTGGACTTCTCGATGTTCCTTCCGAGCCTGATCATCGTCGCGGCTGCCCTTGTCGGTGGGTTGATCTATTTTCGTTCCATGGAACGCACCTTTGCGGATGTGATTTGAATGGGTAGTGTTGCGATTCGAGCAGAGGGGTTGTCGAAGCATTACCGGCTGGGTGCCGGCGTGCAGCACAATACCCTCCGCGATCAGGTGATGCATCGCCTTAGATCACTGGTTCAGTGGGGAAGCGACCAATCCGAGAATGACCCCTCATTCTGGGCGCTGAAGGATATCTCCTTCGACGTTCAACACGGTGAGGTGCTCGGCATCATCGGGCATAACGGTGCCGGGAAGAGTACCTTGCTGAAGATTCTCTCCAGAATTACGCAGCCGACCAAAGGGACAGCCGACATTTACGGACGCGTGAGCTCCTTGCTCGAAGTCGGAACGGGGTTTCATTCCGAACTGACGGGGCGGGAGAACATTTTTCTGAATGCGGCAATGTTGGGAATGCAGCGGGACGAGGTGCGGAGAAAGTTCGATGAGATCGTGGCGTTTTCGGGCGTGGAAGATTTTATCGATACGCCGGTCAAGCGGTATTCAAGCGGCATGTATGTGCGGCTGGCCTTTGCAGTGGCGGCGCATCTCGAGCCGGAGATCCTGATCGTGGACGAGGTGTTAGCAGTCGGCGACGCCAGTTTTCAGCAAAAGTGCCTTGGGAAGATGGAGGAAGTCAGCCGCAGCGGGCGCACCGTCCTCATCGTCAGCCACAACATGACGATCATCGAGGGGCTCTGTGAGCGGGCGATTCTTTTGGAGAAGGGGCGGGTTGCGAGGATCGGGAAGACGCATACGGTGGTGGAAGGGTATGCGGATGCCATTCGCAGTCAGGCCAGTATGGCTATCGGGGCGCGGGAGGATCGAGTTGGTCTCGGGGAGGTTCTGCTCACCGGAATTGAATTGCTGGATGGGCAGCGGCAATCGGTCGCCGCGTTGATTACAGGCCGGGATGCCATCATCCGGATGCATTATCGCTGCGCGGCACAGAAAGAATTCCGAAATTGCCGCGTGAGTGTTTCCGTCAATGGTCGAAAGGGGCAGGACCTGTTTGTGTTGTCGACCGACATCGTGGACCCGTCACCTCTGACCTTGTCGGGGACCGGCTACGTGGACTTCATTGTGCCGGAGCTGCCACTGACCGGCGGGGCGTATTTTCTCCAGTCCTATATCGAATCCAACGGGCATGCACAGGATTGGATTAAGAACGTCGCACCGTTCCCTGTATTGGACGCCGACTACTACGGAACGGGCAATCTGTGCCCACCCGGGTGGGAAGGCAACGGCGTCTTGATCGATTATCGCTGGGAGTCCAGCGAGGGCCGCGGCGCTTCCGCAGCATCTGTACGCGCCAGAAACCGATAAGCTCTGCCGACCGTTCTGTTTCTGCTGAGAAGCCTTCGCGTATTTCGTCACTTCACCTGTCGATAAATCACTAATTGCTCTGCAACCGTTCAAGAGTGCGCTACGATTTGCCTATCACTCCCGACGGCGATCGACTGAGGCGTACGCATGGGTTCTGTGCTCGAGGACGGACAGCAGGCACAGCTTGAACTGGCCGGATTGAAGCGCACGCTGAAGTGGACGAATATTCAACGTGAGCAGTTGTTGGATCGTCTCGATCTGCTTCGTCTCGACAACCAGCGGTTACAGGAGCGAGTGGAGGACCTGGAACGGCAGCTGGCAGAGGCCAGGCAACAACAGGCCCTGTTCTAGCGCCGATTCGGTAGCTCCCCTTTTGCGCCCCCTCATTTCCTGTCTCTCATTCACCTCTGCAGCGTGATACAGTCATCTGATGTGGCAGGCGCTGCCCTGCCGGTGAATCGCTCTCGTACGAGTATGACCCATTCAATTACCACTGCCGATGACCTCCGCTGGTTGTTGACGCACACGCAAGGATTTCGTGGCGGGCAGATCACGGACGTTCATGTGGCCAAGCGTCGGATGTTCGATGAGGAGTCTGGTCGGGAGGTCACGGTTGGCAGTACCGTGACGGTGTTGGTGCGGTATACCGTGCAGGGGGCCTTACGGGTAGCAAAACTTTCTATGCAGGCCGTGTCCGATGTGTCTCTGTTTGAACAGGATGGGGGGGACTGGGCGCTGTTAGGCGTAATCCAGGTGGAACTCAAGGAAGGGAAGCTGCGGTTCTGGTTTGATCCGCAGGGGAACCTCTATGTCGTGTGTGAGGAAGCCCTGTTTGAGGAAGTTTCGCTGCCGCATCCAGGCGGGGAACGCGATACGGCGATCGAGCAATGGGTATTTCAAGCCGATTCCGGCGAAGCCCCAACGATCACCTGGCTGCTCAAGGAACTGGATCAGGTCGGGATGCCTTGTATCTGGAAAGCGGGCGCACGCCGGAAGCGCCTTCAGCGCGAGATATGTTGGGAAGGTGAGTTGGTAGCCGCCGGTTCGCGAGGCGTGGGGCAGGCAGCTTCGCTGGATGTACAAACCTATGGGCCGATTGACGGGGCCGGATTTGGCGTTCGGTTGCAGTCCCACAGAATCGCAGGCCGGTCCGGTCGCCGTTTGTTGGCGATGGTCGCCTATGTGGTCACGAGTGCCTATGTGGGAACATGTCTTGAAGGACAATCGTTGCTTCCGCCGGATGAGCGGCCGAGACGGCAATCGAAGCGGAGAACGCGCCGAGAGGTTCAGTGAAGTGAGGGATAGAGCTGGCCCTTAGCTGACGTGGCCGTGTTTCCCGTTTCCATTCCCATTCCCATTCACGCCCCCCTTCCGGTTGACACATTCCACTAGGTGCCAGAATTTCATCGGATTGACTTTCTCTTTTCTGGTCACGTGAAGGTCGGTGCCTTCCAGCACGGTATTCAAAGAAAGGTCGGTGCGGAAGCCGATGTGCTTGCAGAGGGGAGAGATGACTTTTTCCACGGCCGCAACCAACTTATTCCCATTACTGAAGTGATTCAGCATGATGATGCGGCCACCGGGTTTGCAGACCCGAATCATTTCATTCACAACTTTGCGGTAGTCTGGGACCGCAGTCACGACATAGGCCGCCATGACCGTGTCGAAGGTATCGTCGGCGAATTCCATTTTCCCGGCGTCCATCAGCATGAGTCGCACATGATCCAGATGATAGTGTGACTGACGCTGTCTGGCTTTGGCCAGCATGCCGGAGGAGAGGTCGATACCGGTGATGTTGCAGTTCTTCGGGTAGTATTCGAGGGCGATCCCCGTGCCAACGCCGACTTCGAGAATGTTTTCTTCCGGCCGGATTCTCAGGTTGCGCACACAGGCTTCGCGCGACTCGTGGAAAATTTTCCCGAAAATCTGATCGTAGACGCCGGAATAACTGGTGTACACTCGCTCGACTTTGGCGATATCCATCGTCCCTCCGCACACTCACACCCATCAGGCCGCACACTCCACAGTGCAGGAGCGACGGAAGTGAGAGGTGTGGCCTGGAAAAATCTATGAAGGCGGGGCTGCAACCCGGATGACTCGTCCTCACCCGCCGGACAAGAACGGGCTTAATGTAGCCAAAGCGATCCTGGGGAGTCAACAGGTTCCTGAGGTTTTTCAACGTGTGCGCAGATGGTTCGGGCTTGATTCTCCGAGAAGCCCTGTGGGAAGTTTCGCGTATGATTTTAGCCGGCGCGTTCGCCATAGTGTTGTTCATCGGCCTGATCGTCGGTGACTGGATGTACTATACCTGCCTCTCATCCGATGCCTGCCGGTATGGGTATGGCATCGGGCGAATGCAGGATCGGTTCAATGCACTCACCCTGCCGAAGCTCTTGCGCGCGTTCGACCAGAACGGATTTTTGAGCTTGCCGCATGGAGTGGCCCGGGTCTTTCCCGAAGTGAATCGAATGGTCATCAGGCCCACGCATCGCCTGTTCTCCATGCGCTTCCGTACGGCGTGGCCATTGAAAGGCTGCATCGAATTGGTGTCCGAGGGGGAGGGGCTTCGGTTGGTCTGTACCAAGCGGGTGCCGTGGTCCTCGTCGATCCTCACGTTTCTCTGGTTCAGCCTTGTGGGGTTCGGCACTCTGGGCTTCGTGATGACCTATCTAATTCAGGGCGGGCTCGACTCGCTGGGGAGCATCCTGCTGGGTATCGGTGTGACGGGGGTTGGGCTCATCGTGGTGGCATTTGGCTTGTTGACGGTCACAGTGGCCTATCGCATCGAGAATACGCGCTTGATGCTCGTGTATGGGGAGCTGAAGGCGATTGCCGTCGAACATGAACGGGCCGCGTAGCCTGCAGTAGCTGCTAGGGGGCAAGGGACTGCGCGCGTAGGCGTTGCTCTCGTCAATCGGATTACGAGGGGCGACGGTAGAGGTTGAGCAGGTGGTTGAACTCCTCAGGAAGGTCCAAGGAGGTTTCCGATTGGGCTAGGCCGGCAATGATGCCGCGATGCTTCAGATTCAGGCCCGATTCGACAAACGCCACTCGAAAATGAGTCCATCGTTGTGCGGTGTCCGAGGTCAATCGGTTCAGCTCCTCGGGCGGCAACGCTTTGAGCGTCTTGGTCAGGGTTCCCAGGGCCTTTTCGACGCTGTCATAGGGGGCGGCCAGTTTGAGACGACTGTAAAACAGGGCGAGGTGTCCACGGAATTCTTCCCGAAGCGACTCAATGGTCCCCGATCCTAGTTGGCGCCCCGTTTCCTCACCCATGTCGCTTCTCCTTGTCTCAGGTCACGACTCGGGAGCTTACGGGAGGAGCGCGCCGTTGCGCAATGCGTTTTGTAGAGGGAGTCATTTTTTCTCACGGAGGTGGTTCATGAAGTATCGATCCTTGTTGGTCCTCGTCGGAGTCCTTGTCGTCGGGTTGACCGGCTGTTCCCACCATCACGGGAGCTACGAGCATGGAAAAGGAGACTACTACTGGAGTAAAGCGTCTCAGGATGTCAGCGGCCTGATTGATAAGCACGTGAAAAATCCGGAGACGGTCAAGCAGGTCAATGTGGTGATGGGGGAGATGATCACGGAGATCAAGTCGGCCCGTGAGCATCACCGCCAATCTCATCGTGCACTCTACGAGTTGAATGCCAACTATTCTGCCTCGCCGGAGGAATTCACCAAAATCCTCGACGAACTCAACAATGACCGGATGCGCTCGGCTGCGAAAATTCTCGGACTCCGGTTCAAGATGAAGTCGTTGTTGACGGCTGAGGAATGGACGGCTTTGTCCGAGGAGCTGAAGCGGTACGGCAGCCGCTATTATGGGAAGGGCTCGGAGGCCACGTCCGCTCACTAAGAATCCGGTATCACTCAGGTGAGCCTGTCGGCACCGGGGCGATGATTGAGAAACAGCAGGTGCGTCGCGGTCTCGGTCAGTTCGAGGCCGCTCACCCCCGCGTGATCGATGCGTGCATGGCGCAGGGCACGCAGGTCGAGTCGGAGGTAATGGGCGAGCAGTGCCCGAATGACGTCGCCATGTGACACCACGGCGTAGGTTGCCTCTTGCGTCGGGGGCAGCGCCTGCTCGATGGCGGCTACCGCCCGCTCCTGAACTTCCCGCAGCGTTTCACCGCCGGATGGTCTGGCCCGGTCCGGGTGGGTATACCAGTCTCGCTTAGCCGGATCCTCAGCGAAGTCCTTCCAATAGCGATTGATCCAATCGCCGACTCCGATTTCACGCAACCCGGCCAGGTGCCGTGGGCGAGTTGCATGAGCCAGGGCGAGGATGTCGGCCGTTTGCGCGGCGCGAAGCACAGGACTAGTGAAGATCTCCGTGATCGGTGTCAGCGCCAACAGCTCGGCGCAGGCACGAGCCTGCTGTTCCCCGTTGGCGTTGAGGGGAATCGGTTGATCGCCCATCACCTGCCCGGATCGATTCCAGTCGGTTTCTCCATGGCGAATGAGCAGCAGCCTTGGCATAGGTAATCCTGTTGGATGTTAGGCCTTGGGCGGTGTTTGGGTGGGACTGGTCAGGGGAATCGGTGCCCAGTTCTGCCCACCATCGGTGGATCGGTAGAGTCCGCTGCCGTTGGTGCCGAGATAGAGCACCTCGGGGTTGCTCGGGCTGATACTGATAGTGCGGATGTTCAGTGTCGTCAGCCCTTGATTCTTCGGCTGCCAGGTTTTCCCTCCGTCGACCGTCTTGCGAATGCCGTCAGGCCCCCCGATGTAGAGGATGTTCGGGTCGGTCGGATGCAGGGCCAGCGCACTGACAAACTGATTCGACAGCCCCTGTCCAATTTCCGTCCAATGCTCCGCCTGATCAGTGGACCGAAAGAGTCCTTTCGTCGTAGCGGCGTAAACGATCTCGGACTGTCGTGGATCGACGGCCAGCATATTTACCCCGAGCGCCATGGCCGCGTTCAGCACCTCCTCCGGAATGAGCCCCTGATTCTTCTTCTGCCAGAAGCTGCCGCCGTCTTCGCTGCGATAGGTTCCACCGGTCGTCCCCGCGTACAGAACGCGGGGATGTTGGTGGTCCATGGTGATGCACGTGACGATGTGGACCTCCTTCATGCCCGCCATGCGTTCTTCCCATTCCCGCCCTCCATTCTTGGAGATGAAGGCCCCGACAGTGGTTGCGAGATAGATCAGTTCGGTGTTGTCCGGATGGAAGATGATTTCATTGATGAAGGACACATGCTCTTTGAGTCCGACATTGTGCGGAAGCCAGTGTTGCCCACCGTCAGGGCTCTTGTAGATGGCGTCGCCCATGGTGCCGGCATACACCGTGGCGGGAAGTTTCGGGTCGATCGCGAGGGTCGTGACGCGCCGGGCGGTGAACGCGGGGAACTGCTCCCATGTCGCGCCGCCGTCACGCGTCTTGTGCACGGCATCGTTCGTGGCCACGTAGACGATGTTGGGGTTGGACGGATGGAGCGCAATCGACACCACGGCCGATTCACGTGAGCCGCAGGCCAACAGGAAGAGACCGACGAGGCAGACGGATCGCCGGAGGAGGGTTGTCAGTCGAGTTCGTAAGGACATCACAGTGGCCGCAGACCTAACCATAGCGTTGCGACCGAGTCAAGGAGAGACAGAGACGCATGGTGCAGGACGCTCACAATTTCTGACGAAACCGTTCGGCATACCCGGTCATTTCGACATAGCCGTTGCCGGTGACAGGGGCTCCTCGTGCTTGACCGGTCGCGGACACCGCCCCTTCCCAATAGGTCACCTGTGTGCTGTGCGCGGTGTCCAATTCCTGATCGGCGAGTTGTGAGACCACATCCAAGTGTAATCCGATCGACGGCGCTGTGAGCCGCCAGCGTTGGGGGTACCGAGCCCCTGATCGTTGACTGGTCCAATGTGCGAGGGGCTCCACCGTCAGGTCTTGGAACGTCAGTGGGCGAGATTGACCGTCAGCCAGGATGAGGGTGCCGCCGGATGCCGGGTCTGGTGATCCGTCGGCATGCCGGAGGGAATACCACATCAACTCGGTTGAATCGTTCAACTGCAGGCTGAACCAGTCCCACCCTACGATGTTGTCTGCCAGGTCGGCCGAGCCGAACTCATGATCCATCCAGCCGAGGCCGGTGACCGCAAAGGTGTCAGCCCCCAGGCGAATATGGCCGTCGGTGGTGAGGCGGGTCAGTGAGTAGTAGTGTGAGGCCTGTCCGGTGGCTGGGCCTTTGCGGCTCACCCCGTTCTGCCCATGCACGACCGGAGGTTTGGCGGGAGTCAGCGACAGATCGATCGCGAAGGCATCGGTCGCGGCCGCCAGCTTCTGCCGTAGAGGAGGATCCTCCGTGCTCGAAAGGGACCAGCGGTCGATCCATACGTGCAGTCTGTCCGTCTCTGCTCCGGCCTTGCCGAGTCCCGCGCGACTCAGTTTGTCCGCATAGAGAAAGCGTCCGTTCTCTAGGTCGGTTAGTGCCACATGCGCCAGATACAGTTGTTGGATAGACCATTGAGAGGGCCGGGTTCGGACCTGTTCAGGGGGAATACCTCGGCGGAAAAATGTCAGTTGGAACCCGAAGCGGCGGCCGGCCGAACTGGTGAGCTGGCCGGTGTAATACCACCATTCGGTGCGAAAGCGTTCGTGTGCGGCATGGTCCTGGGGAAATTGATACTGGTACCCCGGCGCGGCGATGTCGAAGGAATCCGAGGCGCCGTCCATTGCGATTGATGCCGGGGTAAAGGCTGTCCAGCTTGCCGGTAGGAGCACCAGGGTGATGTAGGCGAGGGAGAATTTCGTCATGGTCGGCTTACCGGTTGGAGCCGGTGTCGGTGAAGGTGTGGCTTGCGTGTCGGCACGGTCTTTTTTGATGGACAGATGATGAAACGCCAGTATTCATGATGGTTTTCTGATGCTTGCGACCGTGAAGCAGGGCGGCGGCAGCGTTGACAACATGGAAAAGCATCAGCTATCGTGAGCCATGTTTCTTGAGCCTGAACGTGAGCCTTCGAGTCGGGAGTTGGCGGGAAAAGCACAGCCCTTTCCCGTTCCGGAACGCATTCCCCTCTTTCCGCTTCCCAACGTGGTCTTCTTCCCGAAAACCTATCTCCCCTTACATGTCTTCGAACCACGGTACCGCCAAATGGTAGCGGATGCAGCGGCGGGAGGGCAATGTATCGGGATGGCCCTATTGAAGGAAGGGTGGGAGGAACAGTACGAGGGCAATCCCCCGATCTTTTCTGTCGGCTGCGTCGGGCGGTTGGCAAGTGTGCAGGCTCTGGCCGATGGTCGATCGAATATTCTCTTGCAGGGACTTGAGCGTTACGAAATCCAGGAAGAGTTTTTTGATAAAAGTTATCGCGAAGCCCGTATTACCTTAAAGCCGCGCAGTGGAGTTGTTGCGCTCGAGCCGGCGTTGCGCCGGTATCTGATGGATGTGCTTGAGGAATATCTCAATGCGGATGAGGAGGCCTCGCCGTTGCACAGCTTGATCCGCCCCGATGTGGGCGACGAAGTCTTCGTGAACTCGTTGTCGACCTACCTGGACTGCACGCCGCTTGAAAAACAGTTTCTGTTGGAGGCGGAACATGTGGCTCAGCAGGCCCGTCGTCTCAGTGATCTGATCCAATTCAAATTGGCGGAACGGCGGGGCGCCGGAGGCTGGGGCTGATGTCGCGGCCGGTTGCCATAGACGTGTCACATCTCGGGAAGACCTACGACAAGGTCCGGGCCGTCGAGGACCTGTCGTTTCAGGTCTATACCGGGGAAATTTTCGGCCTGCTCGGCCCGAACGGCGCCGGCAAGAGTACCACCCTTCGCATTCTGATCACCCTGCTCAATCCGACCTCCGGCTCGGCCCGCATTTTCGGGTTAGATTCAGTCACGGATGCCGATCGCGTGCGACAAACCATCGGGTATGTTCCGCAGGAGCGGGCCATCGATCGGTTTCTCACCGGACGGGAGCATCTGGAGTTACTGGCCGACCTCTACCACTTGTCTCCCGAGGTCGCGGCGACACGCATTCCCCAACTGCTGAAATTGGTTGAACTGGAACAACAGGCCGACCGACCCGCCAAGACCTATTCCGGCGGGATGAAGCGAAAGCTGGACATCGCCTGTGGATTGTTGCCCGATCCCAAGGTTCTGTTCCTGGACGAGCCGACATTGGGGTTGGATGTGCAAAGCCGGTTACGCATTTGGGACCACGTGCGAGCGATGCGTGAACGAGGTATCACGGTGGTCATGACCACCAACTATCTGGATGAGGCCGATCAGTTGTGCGATCGGATCGCGATCATTGACGGGGGGAGGATTAAGGCTCTTGGGGCCCCCACCGAATTAAAGGTCGGCCTGGGCGGTGACCTGGTATCCCTGACCGTGCGGGAGCACGAGCGAGTGGAACAATTGGCGGCGGCCGTGAAGAATCTTCCGGCCATTCGGGCGGTCACGACGACGGCCACCGGGCTGGACATTCGGGTCGATTCTCCGGAGAAGGCCTTGCCCGCAATTCTTGAAGCCGCGAACCGTCTGACCTGTCAGCTGGAGTTCATCGATTATCATCGGCCGCGGCTGGATGACGTGTTTATCGCGCACACCGGACGGTCCATCAAAGACGACCAGCCGAAAACGGAAGACGCATAAGCGCCCGCAAGGAGCGGTCAGAATAGGGTATGAACGAATATTCACAAGAGATCCGGGCGTTGACGATGCGGTGGGTCCGGCGGCTGAGCCGGGAAAAGTTCAGCATGCTGTTCACCCTCGTCCAGCCCATGTTGTTCTGGCTCATTTTCTTCGGCAATTTGTTCCAACGAGCCGCCGACCTCCAAGTGACGCAATCCTCGAGCTATATCAGCTTCCTCACCGCTGGTGTCGTCGTCATGACGGTGCTCAACAACGGGTTAGCCGGTGGAGTCGATTTACTGTTCGATAAAGAAAATGGATTTCTCGAACGGTTGATGTCCACGCCCATTCATCGCACCTCGGTGATTCTGAGCCGCTTCATCTTCGTGACGACCATCACCTCGTTGCAGGTGTTGGTGATCCTCGGGGTCGCCTGGTTGTTCGGGGTCCAGCCGGTCACCGGCTTGCTTGGGGTGGCGGCGATTTTGCTGATCGGCATGATGTTCGGAGTCGGCTTAACGGCCATTTCCATGGCGATGGCGTTTTCCGTGAAAAGCCACGGCGATTTCTTTTCGGTGCTTGGGTTTCTCTCCCTGCCGATGATTTTCTTGAGCTCGGCGTTGGTGCCCCTGACGGCTATGCCGGGGTGGATGGGTTTTCTGGCCCAATTTAATCCCATGACCTGGGCTATCGATGCCGTGCGGCCCTTGATCCTCCAGGGGTGGGCCGAGGCCTTGCCCCATGTCGGAATGGTCATCGGCGTGATGGTGCTGTTCGACGCCCTGTGCCTGTATGGTGGTGCGCGTGCCTTCCGACGGGCGATCGGGTAGATGCTCGGCACTGTGGTGGCTCCATGTTCGTGAACGAAAGTCAAATCCGCGCATTGATCCGGCTCCTCGGTGACGAGGATGAACGCATCGTGAAGACGATCAGCGGAAAGCTGATCGATTACGGTGACTCCGCTGTGCCGCTCCTGCAGGAAGCGGAGATCGAGCAGCCGGAGATGGCCGACCGGATCGTCACTGTGTTGGAGGAGATCCGCGGCACGAAGCTGGAGGAAGACTTCCGAGATCTCATTGCCCTCCCGGACGAGCAGGTAGATCTCGAACGAGGCGCCTTTCTCCTCGCGAGGTATGCCTACCCTTCGCTGGATGTGCAGGCCTACCAGCGGCAGCTGGATCACATGGCGCAGGATGTCCGGGAGCAGATCGGCTCGCGGGTGTCGGGTGAGGAGACCGTCAAGGCGCTCAACCGGTACCTGTTCACCGAGGCCGGGTTCAAAGGGAACACCAAGAACTATTACGAGGTCGAGAACAGTTATCTGAACTGTGTCATCGACCGGCGAACGGGCATTCCCATCAGTCTATCGACCGTCTACTTGCTGATCGGTCGACGGTTGCAACTCCCTGTCCATGGCATCGGGATGCCTGGCCACTTCCTCGTCAAGTTCGATTCAGATCGGTACAAAATCTTCATCGACTGTTTTAACGGGGGCGCGCTCCTGACGGAGAAAAATTGTGCCCGGTTTTTGACCGAAGCCGGCTATGGATTTGAAGACCGGTTCCTGCAGAAGAGTCCTACCAGGGCCATCCTTGCCCGGATGATTAAGAATCTACTGGCGATTTACAGTAAGCTCGACGAGCCACTGAAGAAATATCGCCTGCCGCGATTCATTGAGATCCTCGGTTGCGAACAGCGCGAAGAAGGGCTCTAGGCTGCCTAGCCTGTGACGAGCAGCAGATCCTTCGCCATTCGAACTCGCCCGGAGAAGTAGCTCGCGGCCTGTGCACGGACATCGTACTGCTCGGCAATTGGATAAAAATGCGACAACACCAGTCGGTCGATGCCGGCTTCCTGGGCCACTCGTCCGCATTCCCCGGCGTGGAGATGTCCGGCACCCGGTTCGTTTTCGGGAAATGAGCAGTCCAGAATAGCGATATCGGCATCGCGACAGAGCTTCACCAGGCTGTCACAGTAGAGCGAGTCGCCGGAATAGGCCACGACGTGATCCTGGTACTCAATCCGGTAGCCGACACAATGAAGCCGCGGTGCGTGCTTGACCGTGGCTGGCCTGATACGAGTGTCGCCGAGCCGAAAACTCCGGTCGGAGACTTCTCGAATCGTCACGCGGAACGGCGGGCGATCGAAGCTGGGGAATGTCGTCATCATCGCCCGCATCAGGGTTGCGGTTCCCCGGGGCCCGATGAGGGTCAGCGGTGGTCGCTGTCCGCCCTGATATTTGCAGTAGATGACGGCATCGAAAAAGAAGGGAATGAAGTCGGCAAAATGGTCCGCGTGGAAATGAGAAAAGAGAATGTGGGTGATCCGGTGGCGATCGACGCCGCTCTTGATCAGATTGGTCAGTGTGCGTGGTCCGAAGTCCAGGAGAAAGGTGTGATCGGTTTGCACGAGGTATCCGGCTGCGGCGCGGGTGGGGTGGACGTTGGTGCCGGAGCCCAAGACCGTGACGCGGATCATGTGCCGGGCGTCCCGTGCAGGCTCCGCTGCAGCCGAAGGAGGAGCGTGCGCAACTGATCGGCTTCGGCGGATGTCAGGGCACGCTGAAAGAAGGGACGAAGGAACGCGATGTGTGAGGCGAAGGTTTTCTGAAAGAGCCGGTCCCCCTTGGCGGTGAGACATATCCTGGTGCTGCGGCGATCGTCGGCCACCGGCGTGCGTCGAATCAATCCCTTGGCCTCCAGGCGGTCGAGCACGCCGGTCAGCGTTCCTTTCGTGACGAGGGTGGCAGTAGAGAGTTCTGCACAGGTCAGGCCCTTGGTGTCCCCCAGCGTGGCGATGACATCGAATTGCGAAGGGGTGAGCCGGAGCGCGCGCACATGGCGGTTATCCAGTCGTGAAAACGCGAGATACGTCTCCACCAGCGGACGGAGCACTTTGAGATGTGGATCATCTTTTAAATCGGGGAGGTCCATCGCGGGCGAAGCCTAGTCATCCGGGAGGGGCACTGTCAAGAGTCGTCGGCCTGCGCCGCGTTGACGCCACTGGGACCAGCCCCCTATCATGTCGCCTGCCATGGCTCGTCACACACAATCCGGTCAGGCCAATGTGACCACCATCTTCATCCTGCTGGGCATGGTGGTGTCCGGCGTCTGGATCTGGAAACGTCTATCCCCGGACGCGCAAGACCTCATTCTCGATCAGGCCCTGCCGCTGGCGGCCGCGATGACGATTGTGTGTGTCGTCGTTTGGGTGCTGGTCGGCAAGCTTCGCGGGCGGCGTCAGCAGAAGCGCGATCGCACAAGGCTGATCACCTTGTTCGAGAAACAGACCGTGGCAGAGAAGCGCCTCAAGGTGGCGTTCGCCCTGATCGAAGTCAACGAGTATCGCCGCGAAGGGCTTGAGGAGATTGCGCCGCAACTGCAGGAGGTCTTTCTCACCACGCTCACGCGTGCCCTGGGCGATAAGCAGCATCACGTGCGTGGCATGGCGGCCAGTCACGTGGGCGTGATCGGAGATGACACGGTCGTGCCGTATCTGTTGGCGGCATTGGAAGACGATCATGCCTACGTGCGGTCCAGCGCCGCCTTGGGGCTCGGGCGGTTACGCGCCGCTGCTGCCAAAGAGAAGTTGGCGTATGTCAGCAAGGAAGATTGGGATCAAACGGTGCGGAGCCGCGCGCGTGAGGCGCTGGAGCGCATTCGCTGAAGGATAGTAATTGGCTCGCGTGTCGGAAGGCGATGGATTAGGCCGCCCACTCGAGCAGCAGGATTTCGGGCGTGCAATTCATCCGCATCGGGATGACCGACCAGCCAAGTCCACGATTCACGTACAGGCGATGGCCATGTTTCTCGTACATGCCACTGGTGCGCCCATGGCAACCTGGCGGCAACCAGAACGTGGGGACGTACGGAATCCGCCATTGTCCGGCGTGGCTGTGTCCGCACAGAGTGAGGTCGGCCTGGTGTTGCGGGGTGAGCTGATCGAGAATATTCGGCGCGTGCGCGAGGACCAGGGTGAACCGTCCTGGTCGCTGTGACGGAATGCAGCGGAGATCTGCCCGGTGGAGTGACGGGTCATCGAGCCCGACGATGGCCAGTTCGCCGACTTCCATCGGGAGAAACGTGACTTGGTTGAGCAGCAACGTCACCTTGCGGCGATCAAAGTGTTCGGCGAACTCATCCAAGCGAATGCCGCTGTAGTGATCATGGTTGCCGAGGGTGACGAAGACCGGCGCCAGTCTCCGCAGTTCGGTCAAAAAACGAAGCAGATGCGGCAAACCGCCGCGGACGTTGACGAGATCGCCGGTAATGAAGATCCAATCGGGCTTCAGCTCGGCCACGGTGCGGACCAGGGCGCGATGCCGGGGGCGGTAGCGGTCCAGGTGCAAGTCGCTCAAATGGACGGCGCGTCGACCGGCTAGTGGGGGATGGATCAGAGCGAGCCGGGTGACCTCCGGTGTCGAGAGACCGATCTCCAGACCGGGCATGAGATTGAAGAGATGGTGGCAGGGGCGGCTCAGCCAGTGGCCGATCCAGACGCGTGCCAGCTCCTGCCATCGCATCAGAGACGAGATCATTCCATCACTCGGTTCAGGTGTGCTTTGTCTGCGGTGGTGACACGATACCCTTGGTCGTACAGTTTGCCCATGCCGGTCATGAGCGCTTCCATTCCTCGGGTTTCGTGCAGGGAATCGAATTGGGATGTGAGCGATCGCAGATGGACATCCGGTCCCAGCGATGGTTCGGCGGCCAGATTGAGGGCCGCAAGGATGTCGTGCAACTCTCGTGCGCTATAGCTAGAATTGTCGTCCCCGTCCCCGACGAGGGCAAATTCGTAAAACGTCAGCGTGAGTGAGAGAAACGCCTGGGTACGTTGGAAATCGGTGCGGACGGCATCGATGCCCCCGGGATATTTGGTGCGGCAGCCGGCGGCATCGTCCCCTTGTGATTCGGCGATGGCCTGAGGCCAACGTCCATTCCAGGCAATGTGCTGCACGGCGGGCGGGGCCGGTTTGTGCCGCAGCTGGTGGTAGAACCAGGTCATGCATTGGCTGGCCACGGCGAAGGCCTGTTTGTCGGTATCCGCCTGGCGTTTGATATGCTGCGTCAGTTGGGCGAAGACGTCGATGCCGTTCATTCTGGTTGCGGCCTGGGCGGAAGGTGCCAGGGCCGCCGCGATCGCGCAGCAGAGGAGCGAGGCGGCTGCGTACCGCTGGAACAACCTCCTGCAGCAGGATGTGATAGACATGCCGGAAATCGGCGTCGAAGCGAACATGCGGTGAGTATAACACGGGTGGTCCTGTCGCCCACTCAAATGCCGTCAATTGTGCATAGTGTGTAACGAGAAGGAATTTCATGCCGACCCCGTCATGGCTCGATCATTCCCTGCCCTATCTCACCGCGTCGGTTCCCGCCTTGGGTGGTCGGATTCGCAGCAGTCCCGAGGACTTTTGCGTCGAAGAGCGGCCGCTTTATCTGCCATGCGGGCAGGGTGAGCATCTGTACATCCGCATCAAGAAACGGGGACTCTCCACGCCAGATTTATTGTCTCGCCTATCCTCGCAACTTCACGTCAAGGCCAAATCCATCGGTGTCGCCGGATTGAAAGATGCGCAGGCGGTGACGACACAGATGTTGTCGGTGCAGGGGGTGACGGCCGAGACTGTGGCGGCCGTCCCGACTGACGATCGGTTGCTCAGCGTGGAGATTCTAGGGAGGCATCGCAATCGTCTCCGTAAGGGGCACCATGCGGGCAATCACTTCCGGTTAGTGGTGAGGGATGTGCGCGAGGGGAGCGACGCGTTGCTGCAACAGTTGTTCGATGAACTGGTTCAGCGTGGAGTCCCAAACTACTTTGGCCCTCAGCGCCAAGGGCGCTCGGGCACGAACTTTCAGTTGGGCGCCGAACTGCTCCAGGATCCGGCACGGCGCAACAAGATGCCGCGAGACAAGCGCATCTGGTTTATGAATGCCTATCAGTCGCACGTGTTCAATCAGATCGTCGCCAAGCGGATCGAGAGCATCGACCAGGTGTGGCTGGGTGATTGGGCGATGAAAACCGACAATGGTGCCTGCTTTCCGGTGGAACAGCCGGAGGTCGAACAGCCACGCGCCGATCGCTTCGAAATCAGTCCGACGGGGCCGCTCTTTGGCTCCCGCGCGCCGTGGGCAGCCGGGGTTCCCGGCGACATTGAGCGGGCCGTGATCGCTGATATGGGAACCACCCCTGAGCTGCTGTCGCAAGCCGGGGCCGAGTGCGGATTCCGTGGCGAGCGGCGGGCCTTGCGCGTGCGCCTCAACGATTTGGAATGGTCGTTGGACGGTTCCGTGCTGACCCTCTCGTTCTGGCTGCCCCCGGGGTCCTACGCCACCAGCGTCTTGCGAGAGGTAGTCAAGCAAGAAAGTTGAGATCCTGCGTCATTCCTTCCTGCAGATGGTAAAATCGACTGTGTGAGGACCTGAATCCCTCGTGTGTCCTTCCCGGGGCGCTGCGACTCAGAGAGGTCGACCATGACCCCATCCGAAGAAACCGTCTTCCTGCAGGGCCACATCATCGACTCCCTGATCCTGGCCAAGGTCCTGGATACGATTGTGATGATGGGGGGCACGTTCGATCTTCAGGACGTCAAGATCGGCGCGACTAGGGAGGCGCCGTCGCAGGCCCGCATCGTCATACGCGCCCCTTCCGGCCGTAGCCTCTCGGAAATCCTACGGGCTATCCAGCCCCACGGGGCTGCATTGGAACGTGAAGCAGATTGCCGGTTCGAATCCGCCCCCGCCGCAGGCATTCTTCCGGACGAGTTTTATGCCACGACCCATATGCCCACGCAGATTCGCCTGGACGGCGAATGGGTGGAGGTGGAGGGCATGGAGATGGATGTCGCGATTTGTGTCGATCCGGCGAAATCTCGAGCCTGGACCGTCCCCATGGGAGCCGTGAAGCCGGGCGACTTGATTGTTACCGGGAGAGACGGCATCAGGGTGACGCCGCTTGCTCGTCCCGCCGTGCGCGATGTGTTTGGCTTCATGGAATCCGTGGTGTCGTCGGAGCGTCCGCATCAGCCCGTTATTGCGGATATTGCGCAACGCATGCAGACACTGCGCGAACGACACCGCCAGGGACATCCGGGGGCGAAGGTGCTCTGTGCCGGAGGGCCGGCGATCGTCCATGCCGGAGGCCGTGACGCGCTGACGTGGTTGATCGACGCCGAGTACATTCATGTGTTGTTCTGTGGCAATGCGCTGGCCGCGCACGATATGGAAGCGACGCTGTACGGGACGTCGCTCGGGTACGGACTGACAGCGGGGCGGTCGGTGCCGCACGGGCACGAGCATCATCTCCGAACGATCAATCGTATTCGTGCCATCGGCGGGATCGAACAGGCCGTGCGTTCCGGTGTGGTGACGGAAGGCATCATGGCCGCCTGTGTGCGGCGCAACGTCAAACTGGTGTTGGCCGGAACGATTCGCGATGACGGGCCGCTGCCTGGCGTGCTGACGGACTCCATGCAAGCCCAGCAAGCCATGCGTGAGGAAGTTCAGGGCGTCGGGCTCGCGTTGCTCGTGGCCTCCACGCTGCATGCCATTGCGACCGGCAATCTGCTGCCGGCCACGGTCCCGACGGTCTGTGTCGATGTGAATCCATCGGTGCCGACGAAACTCGCCGACCGAGGTAGTTTTCAGGCCGTCGGCCTCGTCATGGACGCCGCGTCCTTTCTGAAGGAACTGGCCCGCACTCTGGGGTGGCGCCCATGAGTCGGCTTCTGGTGTGTTCCCCGGAGTATTTCCAGATCGACTACGAGATCAATCCTTGGATGCGGCGGACGAACGCGGTAGTGCCCTCACGCGCAGTCAGTCAATGGCAGGCATTGATGCACGTGCTCGAGCGGGATGTCGGCGCGGGGATTGAACGCATGCCGCCGGTTGAGGGACTGCCGGACTTGGTGTTTACGGCGAATGCCGGCGTGGTGGTCGGTCGCCGCGCCTTAGTGAGTCGGTTCCGTTTTCCGGAGCGGCAACGAGAGGAGATGTATTTCGAACGATGGTTTCGTGCGCAGGGCTTCGATGTTCTGACGTTGGACAAGACCAGTTACTTCGAAGGGGCGGGCGATCTGTTGGGATTTCCGGATACATGGTTCGGCGGGTATCGCCAGCGAACAGATATCCGTTCCTTTCCCACATTGAGTGAACTGTTCCGGCGTGAAATTATTCCGCTGGAACTCATCGACGGTCGCTTTTACCATCTCGATACCTGCTTCTGTCCACTCACCGGCGGAGAGCTGCTCTATTTCCCCGCGGCCTTCGATGCCTACGGGCTGGCCGCCATCATGGAGCGGATTCCGGAGGAGCGCCGGATTCCCGTGCCCGAGGAGGAAGCGATTCGGTTTGCCTGCAATGCCGTGAGTGTCGGCAAGCATGTGGTCATCCCCGCCGGCTGTCCCCGTACGATGCAGATCCTTCGCGACCGTGGCTATCGTACGCATGCCGTGGAGTTGGACGAATTTATGAAGTCGGGCGGCGCTGCCAAGTGCCTGACGCTCGCCTTGGATTGATTCACGATTTCGTGCGAAACAGGAACGACAGGTACAGCCCCGCGATCGCCGTCGTGGTGAGCTCGATCGTGAGCAGCATCCGGCTGACAATCGCCTCCGGTCGCGGCGGAGACAGAATGAAGTGAAAGCCGAGGAAGGCTGCCGGTTGTGACGGGGGTGTTTCCCACGGCGGCATGACGAGAGACACAAGCAAGACGGTGACCATGCCGTAGAGAATCGTGAGATTGAGCTGCTCCTTTTGCGTAGGGCCGGGCGTCGCCGGTGTCGTGGTTCGCTCCGCATCGGATGTCACCCCTGCTCCGCAGTGCGTGCAGTAGCGGTTGATTTCGGGTAGGGCGCGTCCGCAGGCTGGGCAAGGTTTCATGATGATCGTCCCCACTGGCCTGTGCAGCCTACCTTGTGTGCGGGTGGAATTCCAGTAGGGACGTGCGCATTCCCCGAGATCAGTCTGGGTCGTGTGGCGCATTCGTTGACACCCTTCCAGACCCCTTCCTATAATCCGCCACCATGAAACGCTCATCGATGATGCGGGTGACTGTGGTTGGCGCCGGAGCATGGGGCACGGCACTGGCCAAGCATCTGGCTGAAAAGCAGTTGGCGGTGAGCCTGTGGGCCCATGAGCCGGAGGTGGTGCACAGCATTGCGCAGCAGCGTGAAAACGCGCTCTATCTTCCCGGTGTGCGGCTTCCCGCCACGTTGACGGCTACCAACGGCTTGTCCGAGGCGCTGACCCAAACTGATTGTGTGCTGTTTGCCGTGCCTTCGCATGTGGCGCGACCCGTGCTGGGCCGGATCGGACCGTTGTTGCCGGAGTCCGTCCCCTTCGTCAGCGCCACCAAGGGCATCGAGGAGATAACGTTCGACCTGATGACGCAGGTGATGCAGGACACGCTGCCGTCCCATCTGCGGGATTCCCTGATGGTCCTGTCGGGGCCGAGCTTCGCCAGCGAAGTCAGTCAGGGAAAACCAACTGCGCTCTGTTTGGCCGGCCGGGACCACGGCCTGGTGAAAACCATTCAGGCGCTCTTCATAACGCCGAGTTTTCGGGTCTATGCCGATGATGATCTGATCGGAGTCCAATTGGGCGGGGCGTTGAAGAACGTCATGGCGCTGGCCGCCGGCGTGGTCGACGGGCTTGAACTCGGACATAACGCCCGTGCCGCCTTGATTACCCGCGGACTGGCGGAAATGATTCGGCTTGGCGTGGCCATGGGCGCGGACCCGCGAACGTTTTACGGACTCTCCGGGGTCGGGGATCTCATTCTGACCTGTACGGGACCCTTGAGTCGCAACCACTCCGTCGGTGTGCGGCTGGGCAGGGGTGAACGCCTGGAGGGGATTCTCGCGAGTATGCAAGCGGTCGCCGAGGGGGTGCGAACGGCCAAGGCCGCGTTGGGATTGGCGCAGCGGTGCGGCGTGGACATGCCGATTGTGCAGGAGGTGAATGCCGTGCTCTTTGCCGACAAGTCTTGTCGTCGGGCGGTCGGTGACCTGATGGAACGCGAGGCCAAGGGAGAGAAAACACCGTCATGAATCCAGACCAGTTACGGGCCTTGCTGACGAACGTGCAGCAAGGCACCCTTGCGGTGCCCGAGGCCCTCAAGCAATTGCGCACCCTGCCGTATGAAAATCTGGGCTTCGCCTCGCTCGATCACCATCGAGCGCTTCGTCAGGGATTTCCGGAGGTCATTTTTTGCGAGGGGAAGACGGTCGCCCAGGTCGTGGCCATTGCCAAGACTCTGCTGCGGAAGAACAAGGCCTTGCTGGCGACGCGGGTGGAGCCGTCCGTTGCCAAGGCCCTGGTGCGCCTCAGCAAGCGGGCCACCTATCACGACGATGCGCGCGTAGTGGCGATCGCGCCGCCCAAGCTGGTCCGTCGAGGCTCAGTGCTCATTGTCACCGCAGGAACGGCCGATATTCCCGTTGCCGAAGAGGCACGCGTGACGGCCGATATCATGGGAAGCAAGACCGACACCTTGTACGATGTGGGAGTCGCCGGGTTACATCGGTTGCTCGGTCAGCAGGAACGGTTGCACGGTGCGCGGGTACTGGTTGTGGCGGCCGGCATGGACGGCGTGTTGCCGAGCGTGGTCGGCGGGTTAGTGCGGCAGCCTGTGATTGCGGTGCCGACAAGCCGTGGTTATGGGGCGCATTTCGGGGGCTTGGCTGCGTTGTTGACGATGTTGAATTCTTGTGCGGCCGGGGTCGGGGTGATGAATATCGACAACGGCTTTGGCGCCGGGTGCCTGGCGCACCGCATCAACATGGTGGGGGAGACGGATACGAAGTAGCCGTTAGGGGCGCACCCCTGAGTTTGTGCGGTTGTGCCCGTCTAGTTCTTCACCAGAATCTTGCCGCGTTTGGGCCATGACAGCATTTGGGTGCGCTGGCCCTTCTCGCCGTTACTGAGCAGCTTGACCCGCACTTCATATTCATACGATCCGACCGGTACTTGCTGCCTGTTGTGATCCAGGCCGTCCCAAGCGAGATCGACCTGCACGTGTTTCTGGGGCGTTTCTCCGTTGGCGCTCGGCGTCGTTTGCACGTGCTCGTTCACCGGCTGTCGGATCGAGAGAAAGCGCAGCGAGGTCATTGAGGAGGACGTGACGAGGGCGGAGACTTCCAGCATCAGTTGCTCGTCGACCTCTTTCGGCAGTTGCACGGTGGCGATGAAGTGGAAGGCGCCATCCTGTGGCTTGTAGGGCATTGGAGCCGTGTGCAGTGACAGAATTTTCAGATCCGGCTCGGGGCGCGGTACGCTGCTTTTTGTTTTGGTCTTGGCCATGGCGTCGGGAGGCGGTCCTCCAGGCAGGAGGAGGCACCCGATGAACAACAGGAGGCCGGCTGTGACGACTTGTGACATGCGCCGTGCGATGGACGGGGGGATTGGTCTTGGATCGGTCATGGGCCTCGGTATCGCAGGCAATGTTCGGCGGAGTACGTCTCTTTGATTGGGGATAACACAGCATCGCAGGGCTGTCAATGAACGAGCGGAATGATTGCTGTCTGGGTGCGGCTCCGGTAAGATGCCGCTCGTTTGCGCGGCATCCAGAATCGTAGGAGTGACGTGGCCAGGCATCTTCATTTCGACTGTTTTTCCGGTATCAGCGGCGACATGACGTTGGGCGCGCTGGTTGATGTGGGGTTGCCATTCAAGGATCTCGTGCGCGGACTCACCTCGTTGAGGATCGATGGCTTCCGGCTGGCGCGAAAGAGAGTCGAGCGCGGAGCCATCAGCGCGACGAAAGTCGATGTGCTGATCGACAAGGGCTTTCGCACGCCGTTAACTCTGTCACAAATTGCCAAAATTCTTCGGAAGAGCGGCCTGCCGCCAGTGGTCAAAGAACGGAGTCAGGCGGTATTCGATGTCCTAGCTGATGCCGAAGGGAAAGCTCACGGGGTCGAGCCGTCGCACGTGCATTTCCATGAAGTGGGCGTGATCGATTCATTTGTCGATGTCGTCGGCGGGGTCCTCGGCCTGCACCTCCTCGACATTCAACGTGTGACGGCCTCCGCTGTCAATGTCGGTTCCGGCATGCTTCAGTCGGCTCATGGTGCCTTGCCTGTGCCGGGACCAGCCGTGGCGGCCTTGGCGGTCGGCGTGCCGATTTATGCCAAGGGGCCTGAGCGAGAGCTGACAACGCCGACGGGGATGGCGTTGTTGCGGACCTTGGCGACTGATTTCGAGTGTCTCCCACCCATGCAGGTTCGTCGGGTGGGCTATGGAGCAGGGACCGCCGACCCGGCGCAATGGGCCAATGTGCTGCGTGTGTTCATCGGCGACGCGCCAGCCTCGGGCGTCGCGGTGGAAACGATTGTCGAACTGCACACCAACCTCGACGATCTCAATCCGCAAGTGTATGAGACGGTATTCGAACGTCTCTTTGCCGCCGGGGCTGTGGATGCGACATTGGCGCCGGTGACCATGAAGAAAGGACGGCCAGGGACTGTCCTGTCCGTGCTGGCTCCGCGAGAACAGGTCGAGGCGGTGTTGGCGGTGTTGTTCTCCGACACCACGGCGCTGGGCGTTCGGACGCAGGACGTCCAACGGCGGGTGCTGCCGCGACGCTTTGCGTCGGTCCAGGTTCAAGGGGGTGACGTGCGGATCAAAGTGGCGGATCATCAACCGGGGCGGAGCAAGGCGGCTCCGGAGTATGACGACTGCAAACGCATTGCCGAACAGAGCGGCAGGCCGGTAAAGGACATTTTAGAGGAGGCCATGCTGGCGTTCCGGCGCACGCAGGCCGGAACGAAACGGACGACGAAACGCGCATGAGTCGACGCTG